>JAASSE010000011.1 GCA_021768055.1 Gammaproteobacteria bacterium
CGACCTTACGGTCGAGTTCGGCAATGACCTCTACAGGTATGCCGCGTCCACTGATGAGCTCGTGTGCATTCGCAGCACCGGTACGAACTTCTGCACCATAGGACAGGTTCATGCCCGAGCCGAAACCATTGTCCGGACAAATCAGTGTTGAACAATCGTAAGCATCGGCCGCTACAGTCTGAGTATCATCGGTATAGCCACCGGTTAGATAACCGGCTGCTTCTAGATGTACCCAGACACGCGCACTTTCTGAGGTGGTATCAACCAGGCCGTTGCCATTACCACCATCCGGCGCACCTGGCAGATTCACGTTGGATTGTGCGGTGAGATAATCACCCGGAAACGAACGGTAGCGGTCCTGGAAACTGAACCAGGCTGCGGTAATTCCGTCAACGGTGTTGTTCATCGCACGCACGCGTGCGGTATTGATCAGCTCCTGTCCCTTGAGTACGCCACCGAGCAGCAAGCCAATAATGACCAGCACGATGGCGATTTCAATCAGGGTGAAACCTTGCTGACGACGTTTTGTAACCATGTATGTGTTCATGATTTTCACTTTTATGCGTTATTGCATTCTCTGTTATTGCTCTTATATGAATATCTGCAATTCCCGTACCAACTCTATATAGACTAAAAAATGACCAATTTCACCGGGTTTGACCTAATTTATGCTGTTTTTTAGATTGATTTTTGTCTATTTATCAACACCTTGTCGAGTTTTCGTCAGTTTTTCCTCAAGCACGCGTATTTTGTTCTCCAGGAACCTGAGTTCGTACGGATCGGTGATTTCGCCACTGGCGATCAAGCCACCGACCAGCACCTTGGCGGCCTCGACTTCGCCCATGTCTTCGAGCACGATGATTTTCATGTCCTTGGCCCAGTAAGGGACGTTTTCACCGGTCGCCTTTTGCACCAGCGCATCGGCATACTTCAATGCCAGCGGCATGTCCCTGAGTTCATGCTTGGCTGTGATCACGGCATGTGCCAGCCAGCGCCAGTGCTTGTCAGGATTCTCGTTAAACTTGTAAAAGATGTAGTCCATCATTTGGCGCTGCTTTTCACGGTGACTGACACTGCCATAAACCCTGGCGGCAACCAGCATCGGGTAATGCCCTTGCGGATCCAGCTCCAGTATCGTATCCAGCCATTCGATGACAACACCATAATCGAGCGAGTGCAGCGGGATGCTGACGCCGGGCTGGTTATCAAAGGCCTGCAACCACAGGTTCAGTATCTTGGACGTTGCAATCGGTTCACCGAAAGAGCTCATTACGTATGCGCGGGTCGACATCGGGTGCGGTAGGTCTTCTGCCCTGGCTGCAACAGGTTCCTGCAGACTGTGCCAGGTTAGTTGCAGCGCAAGTGCAACCATCATCAGCACGAACACATAGGCAGGCACATCTTTGAACGGTCGGTCTTTATCGATGTAGTGTCTGAGCATTAAAAATTCTTGCGGTAAAAATCAAACAATGCAATCGCTGATAACAGGGCCAGGTAAATAACGGTTTGCGTCATAACCGGCAGCAGTAATTCAAAACTGCCGGTACCGTGTGCCAGCCAGGCTGTTTGTGTAAAACGGTGTAAATCCGGCAACAACCATGTTAATACTTCAACAAAGCCATCCATAAATTTCTGCGACAGGGTCGTGTGTGCAATAACCGGGTACTTGGACATCAGGTAGATAGACGTGGCCGTTCTGGATGCCGCGTAAATAACAAATACACCGGTGATAGCTGCAGGTATCTGATTGAAGGTAAATAACATGACCAGACCCAGTGCAACGACTAGAACCAGCTCGAAGAACAGTGATATACCCCAGATCAGTACCTGATCCCCGGCAGCGTACAACAACATCATGGTGCTGAATATCAGCACTATGATCGCGGCCACCTGCACAAAACCGACCAGTTTCCCCAGGTAATAACTGCTGCGGGGTATCGGCATTGCAAGTATCATCTCCAGTGTCTTGTCCTGTAACTCACGCACCGTGCTGGAGACAACAAACATGGTTATGATCACGACTGCACTCAAACGCAGATAAGCCGCCAGAACCGCAACCTGTGTAACCCGATGCTCGGTAATGGCAAGGTCGCCAATGAATTCGACCAGACCGAAGCTGATGGCCACCACCAGCAATGACAACCATAACAGGCGATTACGCATCGACTCTATTATGGTAAATTTCGAAATCGTGACTATTTTTGAATACATGCCAGTTCTGACCTGGGACCACACTATACAAGTGTAGGCACAAGTTTTTGTCTTTTCTATCTTATAAACAACTTCTGGGTAACGAGCACCGCCTGCTGGGGCTGATGATGATTACCCTGCTTGCTGCCCTGTATTTCATCAATGACATCAACATATCCCGCAGCCTGTTTATTACGCATTTCGGTTTTTTCCTTATGTGGCAGCCTGTTCTCAAGCAGGAACAGGATTTCAGCCTGGTCGACCTGGTTATTCTGGTTGGTCCGATCGGACTGTTTATTATCTGGCTGAACCTGTGGCTGACACCTTTCTGGATGCTGCTGCTGCTGAGCCTGCTCACAGGCCGCATATTCTCACAGGGCATGGGCCGTGTGGCTTACAGTATTGCTGTAATCGTGCTGTTTCTGGAACTGATCCTGATCACGACACCAGCACTGTTTAACCTGTACACCTTCTCCACACCGACGATTGCCGGCTTGCGGCTCGCGTTGATACTCTCCCTGGTGCCGTTGTTTTTCATCCATGCTGAAACACGCTTCACGGTACACGTAGACTTTATCAGGGGCTTCCTGATCGTTTTGCTGACCCTGTTCCTGTGTATGGGTAGCGTACTGGTTACATTCACCACGGATATCCCCTACCTGCAGGCACTTGCCAGTACGATCATTATCGCAGCTCTGTTCCTGATGACTACCTCCATTTTATGGTCACCGCGCGGCGGCTTTTCGGGACTGGCGCAATTATGGGAAAAGTACCTGCTCAACATCGGCGGTCCTTTCGAACAATGGATCTCCCAGTTGTCTTCACTCGAGGCCAATACGTCACTGGAACCGGACTATTTTCTGAAAACCAGCATCAGCCATTTAGAGGAACGGCACTGGATCAGTGGCATTTACTGGAAAACCGAAAAGAGTGAAGGCCTTGTTGGAGAAAAGACTCGTCACCTGGTATCCGTCAATGACAATAAGGTTAGCGTCACCCTGTATGCATACAGCCCGATTGGTCCCGCACTGCTGTTGCATACCAAGCTTCTGCTCAGTGTATTGACATTTTATTACCGGGCAAAAGTTCAGGAACGACAACTGACCAAGCAGGCACATTTACGTGCAATCTACGAAACTGGTTCCAAGTTAACACACGATGTTAAAAATATACTGCAATCAACAAAAACACTGACACAGGCAATATTGCAGGAAGATTCCCGCTCAGAGGAAACCTTTAACATTCTGAAAAAACAGTTGCCACTGCTGACACAAAGGCTACAGTCCACGCTGGAAAAACTGAGTGCGCCGACTGTTGATACCTCGGAAACCATGTCTCTTGTGTCATGGTGGCAAGACATACAGTCAAAGTATGCAGGACGCAATGTAATGTTTTCCGAGTCCATACATGCTGACCATGAGATTCCCGTGGAGGTTTTCAACACGGTAACTGAAAACCTGCTCGATAATGCGCGCACCAAAAGAATACTTGATCATGAACTTGTTATTACCATCACCTTGCAGGCTGATGACAAGCATATCAACCTGCGCGTTATGGACAATGGCAAACCCGTACCAGACGAGGTCAAGGAGTTACTGTTTAATGAAGTTATTTTTTCAGAGAATGGGTTTGGAATCGGACTTTATCAATCCAGCCAGCTGGCCAAAAAAGCCGGTTATGAACTCAAACTGGAAAGCAATAACCAGGGTAATGTCTGTTTTTCCCTTAGCCGTACATAATGCATCAAGGCAGTTTGCCGGCCTGCACCATCTTGCCCTTGAGTTCGAATTCAGAAATCCACACGATCATATCATCAAAGACCTGGGGTGAGGTTTCACCGGTAACTTCCCTGCTAATGAACAATACCGGGGCGACAGCATCTGTATCAACATTCTCACGCTCGTCATCATAGGCAGCACCGGCTGGCACCGCGGGCATAGCCTGATTGTTCAAGTCAATAGCACCATACTGGTTTCTTCCATGTGATATCACCACTGCGGCAACATTGTTTGAAATCGTGCTCGCAGCCGTTGTGGTACGGTCGATCTGGCCGATACCGGCTGCGTTCGTTGCCAGCGTAAACCCTACCGAGTAGGGCCCTGCAATCCAGTAACTCCAGGTCGACGACCAGGGATCGAGACGCTCAATGCCCAGTGTCGTCCAGGGCAGATTACCAATGGTGGTCGCTGCAGCACAGGGTGCATCTTCCAGACCATCATTGTCCGTATCCGGACAGGGTAACCGTGGTGGCGTCTGGCTCACAGCAAAACCGTACAGGGCTGTTTTGATTTCTTCCAGTTGCACCTGGGCATCAGCGCGTCGCGTGTTTTCAATGCGCGCACCCAGGGTGCCGAGAAAACTGCCGACCAGGATACCGATAATGACCAGCACCACAGCCAGCTCGATCAGGCTGAAACCCTTCTGTGACTTTAATGAATGCGATGTAATTAACATGTAACGGCTACCGGTGGTGATGTCGCGCTCAGGCAAAACATGATGTCATTGGTCGCTGCTGTCGAATAAACACCGTTACCGGCAGCATCCGGAAACACGGCTTCATTGCCGTTTTCCATGTAATTAGCTACGTTGAACTTGGTATCGGTATCGCCGCCAACCGGCTCGTTTCTGATCTGCCCCAGCTGGCGGGAACCGGCGAAGACGACCATCGCGGCTCTTTGCGTGCCAGCAACCGTAATACAGTTGGCACCGCAGGCAGCCGGTGTTATCGCCGGGGCATAATCCTGCGATACCACATAGAAAAAATGGTCCTTCCAGTTTTCCCACAGCCTGCGGTATTCGGCGCTCGTGGTCTGCAGGTCCACGGTGGTGCCGGAAGTTACCAGCAACGCATTGCAGGCCGCTGCGGTGAACAGCTCATTACTGAAACCAACACCAATATCTGTATTGGAGTTATCCACGGTCAACGGCAGCCTGCCGGCATAACCGGGTGTTTCATCCACATTGTCATTGTAATTGAGCGTATCGCGGTAGTCGCCCAGCGTCGTCTGTACCGGCCACGGCAACCTGCTCAAGCCATTGGCCGCTGCATAGTTGCTCAAGCACATCGACAGCGCCTCAGTGAGGTCGGTCATCTTTTGAATCATGTCCGTTCTGCTGACAATGGCCGCCCATATTTCGTCGCGTGTGATGGTAACGAAGCGATCATTGTAGGGGTTGGGGCTGGCATCTTCAGACCCGGCAACAGCATGTATAAACTGATCCACAGTATCTGCGGCAGCAGACACATCACTGTTGTCCGCCGGCCCGGCAATATCCAGGTAGGCAGCGTAGTTGGCATAATCCTCGCCACAGAAGGTCCCGGTTATATCGGGATTCCGCGCCTGACCGGGCAAGGGATCGCCGGCCGCCAACACGACAGCCACCACCCTGTCTTCAGGATTTATGCCCTGAATGATCGTCCCGACTTCATCAACCGTCTGAAACATGCCATTGCTGTCCTGGTTCAACATCAGGGTCTTGTTTGCCGGTGTCGGCCCCGACTCGTCGTTTTTGTAATCGCCGCTAACAGCGTACAGCAGGCAGGTACCACTGTTATCGTTCAGTACGTCAACATCGAGAGTTTTCCAGGGGAAGAACCCGATTTTCGATACCGACTGGAGACCACAGTTGCCATTATCCTCCAGCCCTTCAGCAAGACCGCCATTATAATCAGGGCAGGGTAAAAACCCGTATTCACCGGGAAAATCAGGGAACGTATCCAGGTCACCATCGATGTCACCGTAGGTGACCACATAGGAAATCAGTGCCTGCTTGGCCTGGTTCAAAGCGATACTGGTTGAAACCGTTTGTTGATGTTTTATTTCAAGCGCTGACAGGTCTGACAGAAAATACGTAAGCGCGCCCATTAACATAAAGATCACAAAAATAAGCAGCGCTATTCCCCGCTGTGCACGTATATTGAGTTGCCGGCTTCTGATCATTCGCTGAAACTATCAATAGTTGTCCTTGACCTTGCCGGTACTATCCGACCAGGTCTGGCCCGGCTTTATTTTTATTTTTTTGTCCTCTACCCTTACCGGTACCTTATACGTCGACGCATTAGCAGATTGCGGATAGGTCTTTATGCCGTTAACAGAGTTGTTATCCAGCGTGCTCCTGCCATTCACCCAGATAACATTTTTCCCATCGCTTCTCATCATCAGCCCGTCAACCCTGACATTCGACACAGCGGCATTTTTTTCAGCGTCTTCCTTGTAAGTGCCACGCCTGACCGCATCAAGCTTCTCTCGCTGACGGGGATCGGTAAACAGCCGGTCAAGCTGTTCTGCGCCTGTGCTTTCTGCGTTTACAGCCATCGGTGCTAGCATGCCTAGAGCAACCGAGATCAACCACGTCTTGTAAGATTTGAACAGCATCATTAACTACTCACCGCCTTTTTAAGCGTATACCAGCTGAGCTCGCAATAGGCGCGCATATTCTCAGCTGCATTTTGTTTGTCGATTTCAAAGTTGTTTGTCTTGTTGACGAGCTCGATATCACACTTATCGATAGTAAACAGGCCCTTGGCTTCTTTTTTGAGTGCATTCATCATCACAAACAGGTCGCCTTCGTGCATGAACCTCATGTCAATCGACATTACGCTCTTAAAAACATCGATGCCCGCGTATTTATCGCCAAGCTCTTTTTTATCCTGAAGAAGCTGGCTGGTTATATCGTATTTTACAGAGCTCATGTTCCTGGACTCGGCTGTCTTTTGAACAACCTCTACCCAGCTAAGACGGTTTTCGTTGCCGATAACCGCATTCTTCTGCAGTACCTTGAACTTATCTTCGTGGTCAACAAGGATTTGATTGTTCCGGTTGGCCTCGTCAATTTTATTGCGCCATTTACGCATTTCACGCTTTGCCCTGGTATCTTCATCACCCGCGTTCCACTTGTACATATCCGAAACTGACACCACGACAATCATGGTAACCAACACGACTGCGAACGAGATCAGTGCTTTTCGTATTGCGGGATTAATGTACTTATGCATGGTCCTGCGACCTCATAACAATCTGCAATGAAAATCTTCCAACATTATCATCTGCAGATTTATTATCATTCTGATTCAATGCGCGGCTTTCCGATGCAAACTTCCGTTCAGAGCGCACCTCAACAGGAAGATCAATCGCGTAGACCTCTTCCACCCTGCCATTTTCCTTGAGCACTGAAATAATATTATTTATGTGATTGACAGATTCGCGGAAATTACTACTGGCCACAGGAATTCTGCCGGATACTACAGCAACATGCTGGATGGTTTCATCAGTAGCCGTGTTGGTTTTCTTGTAAACAGCCTCAGACCCCGCCCTGGAGCCACTGGTGTTTTTTGTACTATCAAGCTGTCTTGTAGACCATTCAATTCTGTCGATATATACCAGGCCCAGTTTGGGCTGACTGATTATCCTGCTGAGCTCCACCATAAAATCCATCGGTGTAATCTGGCTGTTTTTTTCAATTTGCTCAACAAGGCCTACCGCGGAATCCATCAGGCCTGCATTAGAGAATAGTTCCTCGTAAGCTTGATATTTTTCTTCATAGACTGCTTTAAACTTGTTTGTTCTTTCCTTCAATAATACTGTTGACTGTTTATATGACATACCGTCTGAAATACTCGTCTCGGTCATCAACATGGCCACTATTACTGTAATTACCGACAGCGCATACAAAGCTGTTGAAGCTAATGAATAATAAAAACGCCTGAACTCTTCCTTGTTACCATAGTGAGTCAATGTGCTGAATGTTTTTGCCGCCATGTAGGCAAACAATCCATCGGTAAATTTATCTTCCGTACCGGATATGCCTAATCTGGATGAAACATCCCGGATCCTGTGAATGTGATAATGGTATAAGTCATCTGAGTCGAACGAACTATCCAGTGAATCAATTTGTTCATCAGCACCCAGCATATGAACATTTATAACTTCATCATCACCGATATGGTGCTGGTTGCGCATGAATACCAGCGTGCGTTCAACTTCGGGTAAGGCATGAACGCCTATTTTGCTGATATTTTCAGCGTCCTGGTTTATCACCGACTGCCGGCTTGAAACCATTTTTCCGTCGATGAAAAACGTCTGGCGCAGATTGCTGTTAACCTGCTGCGTGACCAGCAACACCGGCCCTTTTCTTGCATTGATAACCGGCAACAGAGACTTGCTGATCAACGGCAGACTCCAGATACCAGACAAGGGCACATCACAATCATCAATGATGGTCAGCCAGGGGATAATAAGCTCCGGGTTGGTGATCGCGCCCAACAGAATCTCATCATCTTTACGGCCCGTCTTCAGCCGACCCTGAATTTCAGAATAGGTAAACTGCCTGCTGGCGCGGTAATAACGGTCGATCAGGCGGGAAATGACTGCGCGCCTGTCCTTACCAAATACATGAGGAATGACCTCTTTTCTGAAGTCTTCTTCGATGACATCCAGCAGCATGCCGGTCATTGTTTTCGCTGACGATTCAAGGTACTGGCGGAACTTCTCATACCCTTCTTCGTTTGATTCGAATGAACAGGCGCCGGCAAGCGCCTTACCGTTCCAGTGGAATACGGTCAGCCGGTGTCCGGAAAAATAGAATACTCTTTTCACGTGTTCGCCTGCTCAGATTTTGACGTTTGAAACCGCATCATAAACCGGCCCAAGCACTGCCAGCATAATCCATAACATGATACCGCCAAGCAGTACCGTGAGAATCGGCATCATTGCTGGCTCCAGCTTGTCAATTGATTCCTTGACTTCACGGTTATAAAAATAACTGACATTTAACAGCGCTTCGTCCATGGCGCCGGTATCTTCACCAACCTTGAGCATTCTTACGATCATGGATGGAAACACGCCAATGCTCTCGAAACTGTCACTGATCTGCTGCCCTTCTGCGATACTGGTTCTTGCCTTGTTAATCGAATCTTCCAGAACCAGGTTATCGACCATGTCTTCAGAGATGCCAAGTGCATCAAGCACGGTGATGCCGGAGCTGTACATCATCGCGAAATAATTGGCGAAGCGCGCCAGCTTGATCTTCGACAGCAGCGGTCCTATTAACCAGATCTTCAGCTTGATGCCGTCGATGAAATACTGCACGCCGATGTTGTTCTTTGCCAGCGCCTTGATACCCACATATAAAATGACCGGTAATGAAAAAATCAGGTACCAGTACTCCACAAATGCATTGGATATGCTGACCAGTATTTCCGTGTGTAATGGAATATCTGTACCGATGTTTTTAATAAACGGCAGCAGCTGCGGCATCAGGTACATCATCAGGAAACTGACCACGCCGATGACGACCACAGAAACAATGGCCGGATAGATCATTATCTTGCGGGTATGCGCGGCGAGTTCATCCTGCCACATGATGGTTTCCGCCAGATCTCGCAGAACTTC
>JAASSE010000012.1 GCA_021768055.1 Gammaproteobacteria bacterium
GGCGTAGTCGAGCAGACCCTGCTCACCCAGATAGCCGCCGCCCCATACCATGTGGCATATCGGGAAATAAACTACGGTTGACCAGACCACACTGAACAACAACATGGACGAGAACTTCATGCGTTCTGCAAAACCGCCAACCACCAGAGCAGGGGTAATGATCGCAAAAGTCAACTGGAACATCACAAACACGGTCTCCGGCAAAGTACCGCTCATGGATTCGCGCGTGACTTCAGCCAGGAACAGGTTGCTGAGGCCACCCACCCAGGCACTGCCCTCGGAAAATGAAAGGCTGTAGCCATATACAACCCAGATGATGGTCACGGCACATGCAATCATGAAACACTGCATCAGCACCGACAATACGTTCTTGCTGCGCACAAGTCCGCCATAAAACAATGCCAGGCCCGGCAAGGTCATGAACAACACCAGTGCAGTCGAGGTAAGTATCCAGGCGGTGTCACCGGTGTCCAGCTCTTCTGCATGCGCCGCCACCGGCGCAAGTAACATCATGAGTGACGCAAGCCCATAGTTAAGGCTTTTAATTAATTTCATTTTTATTCCCCCGGGGAAAATATCTCAGGTTTATTGGTTGATTGAATGTTTCTGAAAAAGATTTCAGTTTATCAACGCATAGAAATTTTTCGGATAGGCGAGGCAAAATGACGCACAGGAAGGGAGTTTACAAATTAGTAAATGACCGACCGAGCATCATTTTAACGACGCATAGACGAAAAAGAGCATGCGTTATTTACAGTGCTTCGTCGCCGGACTCACCGGTTCTTATCCTTATCGCCTGTTCAATCGGCAGTACAAATATCTTGCCGTCGCCGATCTTGCCAGTATTTGCCGCGTCTTTGATTGTGGTTATGACTTTATCGACAATATCGTCTGTAACTGCTGTTTCCAGTTTTACTTTGGGCAGGAAATCAACTTTGTATTCTGCACCGCGGTAGAGTTCAGTATGCCCTTTTTGACGTCCGAAACCTTTTACTTCGGACACGGTAATGCCTTGAATGCCGATTTCTGACAATGCTTCACGTACGTCATCGAGCTTGAAAGGCTTGATTATTGCTTTGACGAGTTTCATTTATCCCCCGATTTGTAAGGTTTTTGTCCTGGATGTTTTTACTGTTTGCTGATGCAAAAAACCCGAACATTACTGACCGGGCTGTGTATCGACTCCTTGCGCACTTTTTACCACACTCAGTGCTGCTGTGCATCAGCTGCAAAAATGACCGGGCAGTTGCCTGCCCGGCCAAGCACATACCAACAGGAGTCTTAGTTTATTTGTTGGTAAATTCCGGATAAGCCTCGAGGCCGCATTCGCCGATATCGACGCCTTCGTATTCCTCTTCGGCCGATACACGAATACCCATGACCATTTTCAGCACAAACCACACTGCGAAGCTGGCGATGAAGGTCCAGGCAAAGATAACGACCAGGCCATAGAGCTGTGCACCGAACGTAGCGTCGCCGTTGGTCAGCGGAACCGCGAGCAGTCCCCATATGCCGACGGTACCATGCACAGATATCGCACCGACAGGATCGTCGATCCTGAACTTGTCGAGCGCGACAATCGACAGCACAACCAGTACCCCGCCGAGCGCACCGATCAGGGTGGCCGAGCCCGGTGATGGTGCCAGCGGTTCTGCCGTAATTGCTACCAGGCCTGCGAGGGCACCGTTCAGCGTCATGGTCAAATCAGCCTTGCCGAACAGCACGCGGGCAGCAACCAGTGCGGCAACGACGCCACCGGCGGCAGCTGCATTGGTGTTAACGAATACCATTGCAACCGCATTGGCTTCCTCGACGTTGGATACCTTGAGCTCCGATCCACCGTTGAAACCGAACCAGCCCAGCCACAGGATGAAAGTACCCAGTGTGGCCAGCGGCAGGTTGGCGCCGGGAATCGGGTGAATTTCACCGTTCGGGCCATATTTGCCTTTACGGGCGCCGAGCAGCAGGACACCGGCCAGCGCGGCAGTCGCACCACACAGGTGCACAACACCGGAGCCGGCGAAGTCATTGAAGCCAGCGGCATCCAGGAAGCCACCGCCCCATTTCCAGTAACCCTGCAGCGGGTAGATGAAGCCGGTCATGACAACGGCGAAGATCAGGAAGCTCCACAGTTTCATGCGTTCAGCAACAGCACCTGACACGATCGACATCGCGGTCGCAACGAACACGACCTGGAAGAAAAAGTCAGACAGGCCTGAGTAATAGGGCGCATCCTCGCCACCTGCGATGACGTCGGCGGCCGCGTTGTCAGCTTTGCCCAGGATGTCACCAAAGCCCGGCCACCATGAATTGACGGCGTCACCGGGGTACATGATGCTGTAGCCCATCAGCATATACATGATGCAGGCAACGGCAAACAGGGAAATGTTCTTGGTCAGGATTTCCGCGGTGTTCTTGGAACGAACCAGTCCGGCTTCGAGCATGGCGAAACCGGCAGCCATCCACATCACGAAAGCTCCCATTACCAGGAAATAAAATGTATCCAGCGCGTAGCTGAGTTCTAGTACTTGAACCACAATTGATCCTCCAGATTCTGTTAGGGCGATTACAGCGCTTCAGCGCCGGTTTCACCGGTACGAATACGAATAGTCTGTTCAACTGGGGAGACGAAAATCTTGCCATCACCGATCTTGCCGGTGTTGGCAGCTCCGCGGATCGCCTCAATAACCTTGTCGGCCATGTCCGCGCTGACAGCGACTTCCAGTTTTACCTTGGGCAGAAAATCAACAACGTATTCAGCCCCGCGGTACAGTTCAGTGTGGCCTTTCTGCCGGCCAAAACCTTTCACCTCAGTCACGGTGATGCCCTGCACGCCGATTTCAGACAGCGCTTCACGCACATCGTCGAGCTTGAAAGGTTTAATGATTGCAGTAATCAGTTTCATGTGATTTACACTCCTCGGAATGTGCCCGCCCGGATGTTTCGAGGGCGGGACAATTCAGTTAAAGGGTTAATATCGATCGCTCATCCCTTACAACAATTCGAACTCTTTGCCCCACATGATCGTGAAACGAACATTGTCAGCTGTAGAACCACCGACAGTTTCATCTATGTCGTTCTTATCAACAGCAAAGGTAAAATCGCCCTTGCTCAGACTTGCTCCATAATGGATGTAATCAACTTCACCGACACCTGCTGCGCCATCGTTATCGAACATGTATGAACCCAGGTATACACTGACATCGCCTGCCTTGGTTTCAAAATCAGCACTGCCGTAAACGTACAAATCGTCTTCAACGAAGACACCGCCAGTATTTCCACTTGCGTTATCTACTGTCAGGTTTGCACCGACAGTGAACATATTGAATGTGCCTGAGGCATATAGCTCGGTGAAGTTGAACTCTGGTGTTACTGGGTACTGGTAGGTGATCACACCCACGTCATAGCCAATACCACCGGCTTCGCCACCATAGCCACCATAAACATCCATTTCGTAGCCATCGCCATCGCCTGAAAAATCGACATTGGACACCCAGGTACCGACATAGAAGCCACCAGAACTCCAGTCAAGACCACCTTGACCCGCAGCCTGATCAGCCGTCTGTGTAGCGCCACGCCAGATGTAGTTATTGGTCAGAGAAACGTTACCGCTCAGATCTGCTGAAGCAACGCCGCTGGTTAATACTGCTGCCGCTGCAGCGCCTAAAACTATTGATTTGGTCATGAGTAGACTCCAATTTAGTTAAGAAAAAGTTCAGTTCATAAAACTGTAACAAGCTGATTGCAGTCATCGTGCCAACTTTGGTTTTACTACGAATATCAATGGCATATACTGTTTTTGAGAATGATTAACTGAAACTTAAATCCTTAGATGCACTAAATTGGTGCACTATAAAAAAGCGTTCGCTCCAACTTTGTGCGGCATCTGCGTTAGTATTAGGGACAGCTACCAAACTCAGGACCAAATCCGAATGGTTAACCGCGACGCATTGACAGACCTGGCAAAACGCATCACTTCGCTGATACCGGAAAACGTGCAACACGTGCAGTAGGACCTCGAAGCCAACATCCAGGCGCTGCTGCAAAGCGCCCTGTCGAAAATGAACCTGGTTACGCGCGAAGAATTCGACGTGCAGACCGCGCTGCTGGAACGCACGCGGGAGAAGCTGGAGAAACTGGAAAAGCTTTTAGATGAGCTGGAGCAAAAGAACCAATAGAGTTCTCATCATATTTTTAACAACTGAGGCTATAGAGAAATCCAGGCTAAAAAAATAGCCATCACGCTTCGGATTTATTACTATTCACACTATAAAAAGTAAACAGTAAGGAGTGCTGAATGATTTACTTCGACAGGATGTCACGCTTATACACCTCGTTCCTCGCCACTCGTCCCTCGTCCCTGTTTTAATGCGCCTGGCCAAGATCTACACGCGCGCACTGGTGGGTATCCACGCTCCCGAGGTTGTGGTCGAAGTGCATATTTCCAGCGGCCTGCCGTCCTTATCGATTGTCGGGCTACCGGAAGCGGCGGTGCGCGAGAGCAAGGACCGTGTGCGTGCTGCGATACTGAATTCACAGTTTGAATTCCCAATGCGACGCATCACCGTGAACCTGGCACCGGCGGATCTGCCCAAACACGGCGGCCGCTATGACCTGCCCATCGCGCTGGGCATTCTCGCCGCCTCCAACCAGATCAAAACGGATCTGCTTGATGCGCATGAATTTCATGGTGAGCTGGCCCTGTCCGGCCAGCTGCGTCCGGTGCCGGGCACTTTGCCGGCAGCACTGGCGGCACTGGGTAGTAATCACATTATCGTGGTACCCGCTGAAAACGCTGAGGAAGCAGCATTGATTGGCAAGGTAAAAGTCAAAGCCGCAAACACCATGCTGGAAATCTGCAATTATCTGCAACAACAGGGTGAACTGCACGAGCCGGACAAACCGGCTGATACACATAAACGCACACGCAGTGTCGCGGACATGTCCGATGTACGCGGCCAGCACCGGGCACGGCGTGCGCTGGAAATCGCCGCCGCCGGTCGGCATAACATGTTAATGGTGGGGCCACCCGGTACCGGCAAGTCCATGCTGGCCAGCCGGCTGCCCGGTATATTGCCGCCCATGACCGAACAACATGCACAGGAAAGCGCGGCAGTCAGCTCCATCAGTCATCAGGGTTTTCAAGTGAGCAACTGGAAACAGCGTCCATTTCGAAATCCACACCACACGGCATCGGGCGTTGCACTGGTCGGCGGCGGCTCCAATCCCTCGCCCGGTGAAATCTCGCTGGCTCACAACGGCGTCCTGTTCCTCGATGAACTCACCGAATTCGACCGTCACGTACTGGATGTGCTGCGCGAACCGCTGGAGACAGGCAGCATCACCATATCACGCGCGGCCAGGCAGGCAGACTATCCCGCCAACTTCCAGCTGGTGGCAGCGATGAATCCCTGTCCACAGGGTTACAGTTGCGATGGCAAGAACCTGTGCCAGTGCAGTCACGAACAGCAGCAGCGCCACCGCAGCCGTATTTCCGCACCGCTGCTCGACCGCATCGACATCCATATTGAAGTTCCACGGCTTGATAAGCAGGTACTCGACCAGAATGCGGTCAGGGGTGAGTGCAGCGATACCATACGGCGGCGTGTTTGCAATGCCTACGAACGGCAGTTGTCGCGCGCGGGGAAAAGCAATGCGGAACTGACTTCAACTGAAGTCGACACTTACTGTCGCATTAAAACCGGTGAGCGCAAACTGCTTGAACAGGCCATGGAAAAACTGAACCTGTCGGCCCGCGCCTATCACCGCATCCTGAAACTTGCGCGTACCATTGCAGATGTGGCTGAAAGCGAAAACATACTCCAGACCCACCTGACAGAAGCCATCTCCTATCGCAGCCTGGACCGCTTTACCAGTCATTGAGCAAGCTCACTGAGCTACGCCAGACCTGATAAAATACCCCCGATTTTGTACCAATCGAGCGCCCGTAGCTCAGCTGGATAGAGTACAGGCCTCCGAAGCCTGTGGTCGGTGGTTCGAATCCACTCGGGCGCGCCAATAATAAGTCCACAAGGGACCAACATGAAGCATATGAAATACATGCCGGGCATTTTGCTGACAGCACTCTTGTTAGCCGGTTGCGCTGACGATGAAGTCGAAATCACAGGCATCGTTGAACTGCGTCCTGTAACTGCTCAGGGGACATGGATCATTGACGGTGTGAAATACCGCGTTCCCAAAAAAGTAGAACTGGATGACGAGAAGGGGCCATTGGGTATCGGCGCCTGCGTTGAAATAGAACTAGACGGCGGCGTGGTAACAGAGATCGAAACCAAGGATCCAGACGCATGCAGAAAAGAAGCCGGGTAACTCCGACTTTGATCAAGATTTACAAAACCATCCTCGTCGGGGTTTTCTATTGCAGGGTTTCGGGATCCGGGTTATCGCAGCCCAGCCAGTTAAAAGCATCTGCAAAATCATCGAATACTTCGACCTCGAGACTGGATTTTTGTGCAAGTGATTTATGCAGGTATGCCAGTTTCGTATCATACGGTTCCACGGCTATGATCGCAGTTTTGAAATCCCCGCGTGTCTGCCCAATGCCTTCACTGATTTGTGATATTCGATAGATATCCTCTTCCTTAAGCTCCATTGATTCAACGCCGTCCGTATAGATCAGCTGTTTGAAACCTGACTTCACCTCACCAACGTTATGGCTGTCAATAAGCCAGAATACATGATCAATCATTTCCTGACTTTTAATGACACCTGTTACACGTGTAACAACCAGATCGCCGTTATAGTAGATATTGTGCTCTAGCATAACAATCGAAACACGCTTACTGGATCAATATGACACCGGGTTTTGTGTTTTTATAATCCGGCATGGTCATGCCGGCAAAAGCATTAATGTAGGTCGGGTCGGCAACTGTATAACGCTTGCCTTTGTAGATTACATAATCACCGGTGTGTTGCTTCATGTGCACGGCTGTTGCAACATGGCCCGGATAATTCAGCCCGATAACTTCAAGGCCGAGTAATCTTCTAACCAGCCAGGCAAACAGTACCGACCGGTCTTCACAATCTGAATAGGGGTAATAGATGGTTTCTTCGGGAAACAGGTAATTCTCCCTGCCGAACTGGCCTTCATCCGTCTTGTATTTGAGTGAAGTCTGTACGAAACGAAGCAGAAAATTTACCGCCTCCTGTTCATCCATGTCCTGCATGGCATCTGCCAGTTGTTTTAATAATGGTGATGCCGTTGTCTCGCCAACCATGGAATCAAAATACAACTCAAGATCAAGCTGAGGATAGGTATTCAGGTAATCGACGCGCGACTTTTCATAATCAGCTTCAATGGTGTAACGCTTGTCCTGGTACACGAATGACAGGGTGCGCTTGTTTGCATGCAGCCCTTTGCTTGCCTTGGTGCGAATGGTCATGTCGAGCTTTTTATCTGCGCCCGGATAGTGTCCGTCAGAAGTATACACGCGACCCAGTTTTTTTGTATTGCCATCAAAGTCGATTGCGTAATAACGAACCCTGTCAAATGTAAAGTAAGGCACTTCATACATCGCGTGCTTTGACGGAACCAGCAGATATACATTGCGGTCATCATAGGCTATTCGTGTCTTGAAACCGGCCTTGGTCATAATAAACCAGGTAAACAACGCCCGTCTGTTGCTGTCACCCTGATATATTTGCTCCGCCAGTTCGTTGGTCAATACTGCATAACCCCAATCGTTCAACTGTAATGCTGTGGCCTGTTTGCTGACCTGATCAAGCAAGGGCTCGAAATCCGCCCTGCTCAGTTCAGACCAGAAATTACTAACCGCTTTTTCATCCAGCTTTCGCGGCAATGAGCGTCTGAAGGCCGGATCATAGTAAAACGTGATGCGCTGGCCGAAAAAGTTTACCCGGGCACGCTCACCTTTTTGCACCGGTACAGGAACGGGGACCGGTTTTATCGGCACAGGCGGCTTAACCACGGGTGGCGGTGGAATAACAACTGGCTCAGGCCTGGGTGCAGGTTTTTTGCTGACCGGCTTGTCTACCGGTTTGTCCTTTGGCACCGGAGAAGGTTTTGGTATTGGTTTTGGCTTCGCTATCGGCATTTTTACCGGCTTGGGTTTTTCGTCCCTGACAATACCCTTTAACAAATCCATTCCTTTCCACTGCTTTTTCAGGAATGCAGTGAATTCCTTATCGCGCTTGTCCTTGTACTCCTGGAACTCGGTTTTCTGTTGCTGGATGCCTTGCTGCTGTTGCAACATCCATTGCTCAAATTCGCTGGTCGCATCAGCCGACATGCTTGCAAGCAAAACACATGAAACGATTAGCATCCTTAAATTCATAAGCTGGACCAGTGTTTTTAAGCCACAGAGTACACGGAAGTTTAATAATCCCATTAAAAAAACCGGCACCTGGTCACCCGGATGCCGGTTTTGTTTATACCACTATCACATCTTTTATTGCTTCATGTTGGCAATAGCTTCCGCCAGTTCTTCCTGTCCTTTCTGGGCCTTGAACTGCTGCCATAATGCCGCGTCATTACCCATACTGGTCCTGAGCGCTTTTTGTGTCGCTTGCGCAGTCGCATTGGCGTCCATACCCAGCAGCACGTACAGTGATCCGTTCGGGCTTGTACGTGTCTTGAATATCCTGGTGCCGACCAGTGTCTCGTCGGTGATCTGCTTGGTTACCGAAGTGTTCACCTTGTCAACGGTTTCCGTGTCAGCCGCACCGGTTGTTTCAGCGTACTGCTTGACCATGTTCTGTACATGTACTTTCATGCGCTGGGCCAGTTGTACGCGCGCATCCGTGGCGGCCATGTTTTTCATGAAGCTGTGGCCGGCCGCAGATTTTTCTGCAACACCAACTGCGGAAACGTCAACACCTTCAACAGGCTCATCACATATCCATCCGGGTGCTGCAGCATCCGGTGCATCCGGGAATACACAATCAGGCGCTGCCTGCTTGACTGCTTCCTCACCGGCACAGGCTGTCAGCAACATGGCTACGGCGATCCCACCAAACATTTTCAAACTGGTATTCATCATAGTCTCCTCAAATCATTCCTGGTGATAATTCGATTGCTGCTGACTTAACCCGGTCAGCTAATCTATGCAATTCGTAGCACCAAGTGTACACCTGTTTTCGATATATGGTGTTAATTACATCACATAAAGTCGATTAAAGCCGCCCCTGCAGCCAACTCTGTGAACTGATTCATGTTATAAACAAGCCGCCTGTTGCCGTAAATCCAAAGAGGGCATGTGCTGGTGAGAACAATTCTCGGCGTATTACTGATATTTTTACTTGGCTGCCAGCCGACGGCAAACCGGCAGTCCGAGCCGACCTGGATCACCAACCCGGAAGATGGCGCAGTCGGCTCCGCCGTCACCCATGTTAGAGGCCGTTACCACCAGGAAGAGCTGGCGATTGCGCGGGCTCGCGAGCGCCTCGCCGCACGTTACGGTGTTGAAATCAGCAGTGTCCAAACGATCAGGGAAAAAGTGGTGAACGAACGTGCTTATGTCACCTCGGACAAGGAAACGCGGCAGTCAGTAGCTGGCAAAACCGTGAAAGCCC
>JAASSE010000126.1 GCA_021768055.1 Gammaproteobacteria bacterium
AATTGTCCGGGCTTATTGCGTACCTGAGGTGACGGAAAAAAGCGAGCAATAAGGCAAAATGAAACATCCAGCCAAAGATCCAGGTCCACTTGCTGGAGCGGAACAGGCTGTTAAACAGAACAACTTCGGTTGTCAGACGCCAGGCAACACCAGATTTGGTTAATGGTGCGGGTGTAACGGTGATTTTTAACGGTGCTGGTACGCGTTTGTACTGCAATACCTTGTTGGTTATACCACCAATCAAAACAATAATCGCAGCATAAAACAGCACGACATATAAAATACTTAGAGCAGTCATTACTGAAGCGTCTCGCCCGGTACGTTAATTGAGAGTAAGCATCAGGGGATCGATAAATGACCCCCTGCGCTTGTCAGAAATATCTGATCAGTGTTTATACACAACCAGTTGGCTTGGGAAGACCGGCATACTTACATGCCTGCTTGCCAGGGCCATAAGGGAACAGTTCGTACAGGTACTTGCTGTTGCCTTTTTCTTTACCCAGTTTTTTACCAACTGCTTTTGTTAAAACACGTACTGCAGGTGCAATCTGGTACTCTTCATAGTATTCACGAAGGAAGTTGATAATTTCCCAGTGGTCTTCACCCAGTTCAACATCTTCAGCTTTAGCCATTACTTCAGCTACAGCCGGTTCCCAGTCGTTCAGGTTAGCCAGGTAACCCTCTTCGTCTACTTCAAGTTGTTTACCGTTTACTTCGATTGGCATGTGTGCGCTCCTCGTTGAGAACGAATTAATAATTAAGAATTACAGCCAGGCATGAACCTTGTCATGCTCGGCCACTAAATCAACAAAACCGTCGTAATCAACGACTTTGATACCATCGGCTAATTTGCCTTCAATACCGCGGGCCTGTGCATCAGGACCGAGAATTGCGAAGGAAACGCCATCAGCATTTGCTATAGCCTCGGCAGATTTTGTTCCTGCTGTTGCTGCATAAACACCGTCTTCTAACAGCAGTACTGTTGAACCATTCTTGGCAAGGCCAAGACAGTTATCAAGTGCGCTGCTGCTGAAAGGAGATTTATTAACAGTATGTAAGGTTGTCATGTGAAATCTCCTAGAAGCTTAAAACCACGTCTTGATCATCAAGAATGTCTGCGAGCTCGGCACGGCTCACCAATTTAATAGAATCCTTTTCAGCCCAATCTTCGTCTTCATCTTCCCAGGTCAGGTGCTGAAGATCATCCAGAGTCAGGCCGCGCTCTTCAAGCGACTCTTTTTCGACGTAAATCTTGTTGACGTCATAATCACCCAGGGCGGAATAGGTCGGCGAGAAGTTCTTCATGCCGATACCATCAGTATTCTGGCCTTTTGTAAGCTGGTAAACGCCGTCATCAATAAACGCCAGGCTGACATCCTGTTCAAAAGCCGCACCGATCAGTACAACTTCCAACGACTCCAGCGCATAGATGGTTCCATACGGGGCCTTCGTGTTCATGTACATAAATTTCTTAGCCATGTGCGTTCTCCTTTATGCGCCGAAGGTAACCAGGTGGTCACTTTCAATACCAGCTTCTATCAGCTGACCCAGGCCTGAAATACGGAAGCCTTCCGCAATATTGTTGGCATCTTTGCCCTGGCGCTTGGCTTCGTCTTCATCCATCAGGCCGCGACGCTGTGCTGCAGCGATGCAAACAACCAGGTCGAGGTCATGTTCCTTTTGCAGGTCGGTCCACTGCTGGGTGATATTGCGGTCATCCTGCGGTGGAACCGCAAGACGGGTCGCGTTGTTCACGCCGTCGTGATAGAAAAACACGCGAAATATTTCATGGCCTTTTGCCAGCGCAGCTTTTGCAAACTGATAGGCTGAATCAGCCGCCTGATGCTGGTATGGGCCTTCGTTTATCTGAATAGATAGCTTCATCGCGGTTACCTTAGAAACGGATATGCGTAGAGGCGTTCAGACTGTTACGAGCACCGCGCCAGGTATCGACATGGTACTTGGTGAACGGCAGGTTGGTAACTTCAAAGAACCGTGGCCAGCCAATGCGTTCAATCCAGTCATTAATGCGCTCCCAGTCTTTGGCGTCCTCTTTGTATGCTTTGAGGATGCTCTTGACGATAGCGTTAGCTTCAGGCCAGCGTGGCGGATTGTTCGGAATGCCGGCAGCGACCAGTTTCTGGAAAGTGGGTTTACCGCGGGCATTGGAGTGGTTACCACCAACCCAGATAGCCAGCTTAGTGTGCTCTGCATCGTTGATCTGCATCGGGGGGCAGGGTGGGAAGCAGGCACCGCAGCAGATGCATTTCTTCTCATCAACTTCAAGAGATGGCTTGCCGTTGACCATGGCAGGACGAATCGCCGCAACCGGGCAGCGCGCAACAACAGACGGGCGCTCACAGACATTGGATACCAGGTCATGGTTAATCTTGGGCGGCTTGGTGTGCTGAACGTTGATCGCAATGTCGCCCTGGCCACCGCAGTTAATCTGGCAGCAAGATGTCGTGATATGTACACGGTTGGGCATATTGTTTTCGCGGAACTCGTCGATTAACTCGTCCATCATTGACTTAACAACACCCGAAGCATCGGTACCCGGGATATCGCAGTGCAGCCAGCCCTGGGTGTGGGAAATCATGGTGACAGAGTTCTTGGTACCGCCAACGATGAATCCTGCATCTTCGATTGCCTTGATCAATGGTTCGACCTTGGCTTCATCAGATACCATGTATTCGACGTTGCTGCGGATGGTGAAATGAATGTAACCATCAGCAAATTCATCACCAATGTCACACAGTGTGCGCAGTGTGAAGATGTCAAGAATACGCTGTGTACCACAACGAACAGTCCAGATTTCGTCGCCACTGTAGGCTACGTGACGCAGCACACCAGGTTTAGGATGTTCGTGGTATTTCCACTGTCCGTAATTCTTGCGCATTACAGGATGCATGTACTGGAATGCATCCGGGCAACCGGATTCAATCGGTGAACGAGGTTTATCAGCCATGGTTATTCCTCAAAATATTTTATGTTGTTAGAAAGGGGCCGAGGCCCCTTCCAAGATTCAGTTAATGTCCCAGTAAAATAATTAAGCTGCCGCTTCTTCCATTTTACGTTCGAACCATTTCTCGGCTTCTTCGTCCCAGCCGTCCATACGAATATATGAACTCTGGCGTGGATGAGAAACCATGTTTGGATCGACATCGAGGTCATAATCAACGCCTTCGAGGAAGTTGACCAGACCGATACGCTCAATCATTTCACCGCAGCGCTCGTGCTCAAGGCCGTTTTCAGCCCAGAAATCGATGATTTCTTCAGCCAGTTCAACGAGGCTTTCATAATCTTCTTCGGTTTCAAGCTTCTTGAACGGAACAACTACTGTACCCATCAAGTCACCGATCTTCAGTGTGCGCTTGCCGCCGATCAGGATGGTTACACCCTTGTCATCACCAGGGTGCAGTGCTTTCGGCATCACGTTCAGGCAGTGCATGCAGCGTACGCAGTTGCGATTATCAACTGCCAGCGTGTCATCGTCATTTAATGACAATGCATTGGTCGGGCAGCGTGTGACTACGTTATCGATTACGTACTGACGGCCTTTTGTGGCAACAAAAGCTTTAACTTCTTCCTGGTCAACCTTCATGTCGTCACGCCATGTGCCAATAACAGCAAAGTCAGCACGCTCGATTGAGTTCTGGCAATCATTCGGACAGCCGGAGACTTTGAACTTAAACTTGTATGGCAGTGCAGGGCGGTGGACGTCATCGGTAAAGTTGTTCACCAGGAGGCGGTGAATACCGTGCTCGTTGGCACAGGACATTTCGCAGCGTGATGCTCCGACGCAGGACATTGCGGTACGTACACAAGGGCCGGCGCCACCGAGGTCCCAGCCGTATTCATTGATTTCATCAAAGAAATGCTGGGTGTTTTCAGTCGTGGTGCCGATAAACATGATGTTACCGGTCTGGCCGTGGAAGGTCTGTAAACCAGAGCCCCATTTTTCCCAGCTGTCGCCCAGCTGACGCAGCATTGCCGTGGTGTAATGGTTGCCTGCGGGCGGCTGTACACGCAAGGTGTGGAATTCCTTTGATTCCGGGAAAGCTGAACCGACTTCCGAGAAACGCGGGATGATACCGCCACCATAGCCAAATACGGATACCGTTCCGCCTTTCCAGTAACCCTTGCGGGTTTCGTATGAATGCTCAAGCTGGCCCAGCAGGCTGCTTGTTACTTCCTGAATACGCTCATCAGGATGCTCATCACGAAGTTTCTTGATGCCCGAGATGAAGCTCGGCCACGGGCCGTTTTCCAGTTCATCAAGCATCGGGGTTTCATAAATCTTTTTGGCCATGGGTTGTCTCCTATTGGCTTTAGCTGCTTGCAAGCAAGATTGGAATCGGGCGACGATTCTAATCTTAATAATATCTATTCTCAATATCCCTTATGCCACTATAAGGGAACTGAATCTTAAGCTGACGCAATTGTAGGGCGGAGGTTGAAAAGTCTTAACCCTACCCTTGGGAGAGCAGGGAGAAAGGCCATTATCCCGAATGGGATAGTGAATTTTTACCGTGTGCCGGGGCAGTTTCGGAAAAAAACCATTAATACTTTATAAAACATACACATAGGTCACAATTGACCGTCGTCAAGATTGACAAAATGAGACTGATTATCACTTTTATATACCGTTCGTCAGCAGGATTTGCTCAGCCCGGAGGTGATATTGAATTCAGATAGTTATGCAGGCAACCTGCATCGCTTATGATGCAGACAATGACAAACCGGCTTCGTTTGTCGGCTGATCAGGACAGCCCGTTTTGCCTCGATAACGATCGGGCCTACCGTGCCTGGCGGGCGCAAAAGCTGGCTCTGCGACCAACGCTCGATGAGCTCGTGGTCGAGGTCGAAAATCCGTTCTGTTTGAGCCCCGCCGAGATGGCCAGGATCGTAGACCTTTGCCGGCGCTGTAACACCACTATAT
>JAASSE010000127.1 GCA_021768055.1 Gammaproteobacteria bacterium
GACACCGCGCCAGGTTTTTGCCGGATTTGTGATGCCATTCACATCATGCGGAACATTGCTTATCTAGAATGTAAGCATGAAAAGCATGAACCCGAACAATATTCCCGGCGGTATCTATTACTTCTCGCTGGCATTGCAGGAAGGCGTGTCGATCAACCTGGTCGACCACATCGCTGCGTTAAAGAAGTCCATACAGACAGTGAAATACCATTCATTGTTCAAGCTGCTGGCCTTCGCATTTCTACCGGACCGGGTTCATGTCATCTGGCAAATGCCGGAGTACGATTCCGACCACTACAGTCGCTGGAAGTCCATTACAAACCTGTTTATAAAGTCTTTGCTGGACGCCGGTGTCGCCGTGCCGATCAACGGCTGTGGTAATCACCAGATTTGGCAGGACGATTACGAGGGCTATGCGCTTAATAACAAACAGGCATTAAAACAGCACATGGATTTCATTCACATAAGTCCGGTAAAGAGCAGCTCCGTGAAAAAAGCTGTCGACTGGCCCCACTCTTCGATACATCACTACGCCAATACCGGCCGCGCTAACGGCTAAAAACGCATCGCATAGCAGGCGGTAGTTAACAGCTGTTAACTGATAACAATATGACCGGGCCAGTTTGTCTGAGCAGTCAATACAGGGCTTCACCTTTGCTTCATAATGTGGAATAACTGTGTTGTGATGTTAGCGGCGCCCGGTGTATTCATGATGCAAACAGATCAGGTTCTGAAACGAACACTTTTAATTCCGGCCTTCACGTTTCTGTTGATGGTGGCTTCGCCCCTGCATGGCGCAAAACTTTATATTGATGAGCTGGTATTACCCAGGGGTTTTATTGTCGAGGTTTATGCGCAAGATGTGGAAAACGCACGACAACTGGCACTGGGTGATAAAGGTACCGTGTTTGCAGGTTCACGATCTGCCGGCAACGTGTATGCACTGGTCGATACCAACGCCGATCATAAGGCTGATAAAAAATATTTAATTGCCGAAGACCTAAACATGCCGAGCGGCATTGCTTACAAGGATGGCAGCCTGTATGTCGCCGCGGTCAATCGCATCCTGCGTTACGATGATATTGAAAACCGCCTGGCGAATCCGCCGGATCCTGTCGTCATTACCGATGCGCTGCCCGATGATGAACACCATGGCTGGAAATACCTGGGTTTTGGTCCGGACGGATATTTATATGTACCGGTTGGCGTACCCTGCAATATCTGTCTTTCGTCGGATCCACGCCACGGTACCATTCTGAAGATGGATGCCAAAACCGGTGTCTATGAAACTTATGCCAGCGGTGTACGTAACAGCGTGGGTTTTGACTGGCACCCACAAACCAGAGAATTGTGGTTCACCGACAACGGCCGTGACTGGATGGGTGATGACCTGCCGCCGGATGAGTTGAACCGAGCGCCCGTAACCGGGCTGAACTTCGGTTTTCCTTATGTGCACGGCGCAGCCGTTCTCGATCCGGAATTCGGTCCGCGCCTGGATGAAAGCATGACCGCGCCCGACGAGTTTGTTAAACCGGCACTGGAACTGGGCGCGCATGTCGCACCTCTGGGTATGAGCTTCTATACCGGTAGACAGTTTCCGCAACATTACCAGGGCAGAATCCTGATTGCTGAGCACGGTTCCTGGAACCGCAGCAGCAAGACCGGTTATCGTGTGATTTCGGTAATCCTGCAAGGTAACCGCGTGGTTGGAGTTGAGCCTTTTGTAATGGGCTGGCTCGATCATGAAACCCAGAACCACTGGGGCAGACCGATGGATATCATCAATATGCCGGACGGTTCGGTGCTTGTATCTGATGATCATGCAGGCGCGGTTTACCGCATCCGCTATGCAGCAGTGGCACAGCAGAAATAGCTGCCTGACCGTCAATATAACCATGGTTATATAAAAGTTAAGGGAGTCACGTCAGCGGATTGGGGTATACTTGGCGAACCACTATGAGACGTTTAGCAGTTGCATATTGATAATGTGTGCAGCTATCGACAAAGCAGATTGGCAACAATTATGACCTCGGCTTCCCCGTCAATAAGTCAAAAGCACCTGACGTATATGCTCGTAACCGCGTTGTTGCTGATCATGGCATTGTTTCTGTCTGCCAATACGGAAACACGGTACGGAGAATACGTAAAGTCTCAAACCGCTATCATGGAGAAGTCTGCCAGGGATACAGTGCAAACACTGGGTATATACATCGAGCAAACACGTCGTCTTGTCAGTATGTTTGCGTCAAGAGAACTTGAAAACATACGGATACTGTCGATTGATCCCAATAATGAAGTTATCAGGTCTAGCCTGGAGTCACGTCTTGAACAGTTTATCCCGGATTATTTTTCATTCACGATTGCAGATTCATCGGGCATAACAATGCTTGATGACTTTGAAGGCAATGTTGGTGATGTCTGTAAGACAGATATTCGCAACTTCGCACAGGAGCATCATCCACAGGAACTTTTTATTCACCCCAATCCGCTGCAATACCATTTTGATATCATGGTTCCGGTAAATCTGGCAGCGGGTAGAGCGGGTGTATTTTTTGTCAGCTTCAAACCGGATGTGTTGAGTCGTTTACTGGCGAACAGTGAATTGCAGGGACATCAATTGATGCTGTTGCATACTGAGCACATAGGCTTGATAGAAACCACGGCTAAGGGTGCGAGGGATACGCTTGAACGGGAGATACATCTGTCTGAACAGGAGATAGACCTGATCGAAGTGCAGCACGAAGTGCCTGGCAGTTTATGGGAACTGGTTTATTTGCCTGACACCGGGGTATTCGAACAGATGCATCGTCAGATGCGCAAACATGCAGCGCTGGAGTTTATGATCATATTTTTATTCAGTGCTTTTATGCTGGTATTGATCAGGCGTGCTGATCACCAGCGTGAACAGTTGGAATATGAATTACAGATGTCACACCAGCAGCTTGAAGAGAAAGTGGAGGAAAGGACGCACGAGCTGAAAGAGGCGAACTTGCAATTGCAGGAAGAGGTCATCGAGCGTTCACGTGCACAGCATTCCCTGCGCAAGAGCGAACAACGCTATGCGCTGGCAGCAAAAGGAACAACCGACGGCATCTGGGAGTGGGATGCGGAAAGCAATAGCATCCATTTTTCACAACGCTGGCTTGAGATGGTAGGCAAGCATGAAGATGAGGGTGAGGGTTCGTTAAGTGACTGGCTGCACCTGATCGATAAGGAAGACCGTGCTCAGTTCAAATCCGCATTTGAAAATGCAATGCAGGGCGGCGCAGACTACCTGGAAGTGGAGCTACGCATGCCGGACAGGGGCGGGAACACGCGCTGGTTCCACTGCAGGGCGGCGGTGGAAAAAGATAAAGACGGCCGGCCTGTGCGTTTAGCTGGATCCATATGTGACATTACCAAGCAGCGGCAAGTCGAGCAGCACGCGTAATACCGCGCGTGGCAAGACGGCGAAGCAGTATGCCTTTCTGCGCTACCTGTTTTGCTTGTCGATCTTGGCCCAGGTGTCGCGTAGGGTAACGGTGCGGTTGAACACGGGGTGTGCCGCATCAGTGTGGTTGTCCAGGACAAAATAAGCTGTGCGTTCAAACTGGTAGTGTTTGTCCGGGTCGGCGTCAGCAAGTGATGGTTCCAGCTTGCAATGCGTGAGCACCTGCAATGAATCCGGATTCAGATGTCCAAGAAAATTATCGGTACCACCGGGATTCGGGTGCGTGAATAATCGGTCATAAAGATTAACCTGGGCATCAATCGCATGTTTTGCGCTAACCCAGTGAATAGTGCCTTTGACTTTTCTGCCGTCAGGTGACGAGCCGCCTTTTGTTTCCGGGTCATAGCTGCAGATCAGTTCGATTACATCCCCGTTGTCATCTTTAATCACGTCCGTGCAGGTAATGTAATAGGCGTAACGCAGGCGCACCTCACGTCCGACACTGAGGCGGAAAAATTTTTTCGGCGCATCTTCCATGAAATCATCGCGCTCGATGTAAAGTGTTTTGCTGAACGGCACTTTGCGCGTTCCCATCTCCGGGTGCTGCGGATGGTTTTGCGCTTCCATCTCTTCGACCTGGTTACCCGGGTAATTTTCTATGGTTACTTTTAACGGCTTGAGTACGCCCATCACGCGTAGCGCATGTTCATTAAGATCTTCGCGAATGCTGTTTTCCAGCACTGCCATTTCGATAAAGCTGTCTTTCTTGGTAACACCGATACGGTCGCAGAAATCGCGGATTGACTCCGGGGTATAACCGCGGCGACGCAAGCCTGAAATCGTCGGCATGCGTGGGTCGTCCCAGCTGTCGACGTGTTTGGCGGCCCCCAGCTGGTGTAGCTTGCGTTTTGATGTCACCGTGTACTTCAGCTGCAGTCGGGCGAATTCGATCTGGCGGGGATGACTGGGCGCCGTGATATTGTCCAGCACCCAGTCGTACAACGGGCGGTGGTCTTCGAACTCCAGCGTACATAAAGAATGTGTAATGTGTTCGATCGCATCCGAGATGCAGTGGGTAAAGTCGTACATCGGGTAAATCACCCAGTCATCGCCGGTGCGGTGATGGTGCGTGCGCTTGATACGATACAGGGCCGGGTCGCGCATGTTGATGTTGGGTGCGGCCATGTCGATTTTGGCGCGCAGCACGCGCGCGCCGTCGGCGAACTCGCCGTCTCGCATACGACGGAACAGGTCGAGATTTTCTTCGACACTGCGGTCGCGGTGCGGGCTGTTTTTACCCGGTTGTTTCAGCGTGCCGCGGTACTCGCGGATCTGCTCGGCACTGAGGTCATCAACATAGGCCAGGCCCTTTTTGATCAGTTCAACCGCGTAATCGTACAGTTGTTCAAAATAATCCGATGCATGGTACAAACCACTCCACTCAAAACCTAGCCAGTGCACGTCCTTTTCGATTGCGTGCATGTATTCAACTTCTTCC
>JAASSE010000128.1 GCA_021768055.1 Gammaproteobacteria bacterium
GCATACTGCAGAGTTGCTGTTTCACGTGATTCAGCCGGAAGGTCCTGCAACAGCTCGCTGTCAATTTCCTGCCGTGCCAGCTGGTAATTTTCATGATCAATGCGACCTTCGCCGAGGTCGGCTTCGAGCTCGGCCAGCTTGTCATCGTAAAGACCAAGGTTGCTGTCACGATATGCAATCGCACTGGAGCCTTTTACACGCAGCAATGGAACAATCAGTATCACAACTGCCACAAGCAGCATCAACAACAGCATGATCCAGAACCACATATTCATCAGTCCTGTTCCTCACGATCTGATGAATGCATTGTCGACCTGGCTTCTGACTGCAGTTCCTTGAGGCGCTGCTGTTCCGCTTCTGACAAAGCCGGTTCTTCATCCGTGTCCTGTTTGCGCACAATGCGCATGACAAAGACGAAGCCTGCGATCAAAATGATAGCTGGTCCAAACCAGAGTAACCACGTCATCGGCTTCATCGGTGGCTTGTACAAAACAAAGTCACCATAACGCTCAACCATGAAGGCGACGATTTCATCCTCGTCCATACCTTGCTGCAGCATGTTGTAGATTTCCTTGCGCAGATCTGTGGCGAGATCGGCATTGGATTCGGCGATCGACTGGTTCTGGCAAACCAGGCAACGCAGGGTATCGCTTAACTTGAGATACAGCTGTTCCTGTTCAGGCGAGGCAAATTCGTAGGTTTCAACGGGACCCGCGCTTGCTGCCCCAATATGTAACAGCATCAATATGAACAGCATGCGCATCATAACGACTGCTCCTGCAATGCCTTGTACGCATCCATCAATGCTTCCATTTTTTCCGGGTCAGATAACGGGCCGATGGTCTTGTGTCGGATAATACCGTTGCTGTCGATCAAAAATGTTTCCGGCGCACCGTACACACCCCAGTCGATACCAACGCGACCATCCAGGTCCTGCGCAATAATCTGGTAAGGGTTTCCAAACTGGCGCAGCCAGGCGACCGCATCCTCGGTTTGATCCTTGTAATTAAAACCGATCACGCGGAAACCATTTCGGCTCAGTTGTGTGATCGCCTCATGTTCCTGGCGGCAGGCGTAGCACCAGCTGGCAAAAACATTCAATAGCGTGACGCTGCCCTTGAGGTCTTCATGGGTCAGTTTCCCGGGCGTATTCAACAGCGGCAGTTCAAACACCGGTACCGGCTTGCCGACCAGAGGGGACGGCACTTCACGGGGATTCAGGGTCAAACCGATCGCGAGCACGATTACCAGCAGCACGAAAATAATCAGCGGTGTAAAACGCTGTAACAATGTCTTGCTGTGAATCTGTGCTGTCATGTGCTAACCCTGTGCAACTGCCTGGGCCGGTAATTCAGCCTCGCGCCTGGCCACACGTGAGCGCCGATAACGTTTGTCACTGATGGCGAGCACGCCACCAAATGTCATGAACAGACAACCCAGCCAAATCCACCGGATCATGGGTTTGTAATACAGACGCATGCTCCAGGCGCCGCTGCCCAGTGGTTCACCAAGGGAGGCATACAGGTCGCGCATCAGCCCGACATCGATCGATGAATCGGTCATCGGGTTGGCCTGTTCGACATAGATACGCTTGTGCGGATTCAGCTCGTTGATCAGTTCACCGTTTTTGTACACTTCGATGCGACCTTCATCGGCAACATAGTTCGGCCCCTGTACCTTGCGCGTACCCAGAAATTTAAATTCATAACCGGACATCTCGTACGAAGCACCCGGTTCCATGCGCAGGTCTTTTTCCTGTTCGTAGGTCATCACCATGGTGACACCGGCGACAAAGAAGGCAACGCCCAGGTGCGCCAGCACCATGCCTGTATACGCCAGCGACGGTATCCTGGACTTGCGCAAGCGCGCAAACAGGTCTTTCAGTGTCGTGATGCCTACCCATAATGCAGCGGCAAGACCAAGACCGGCCGTGATATGCAAAGCGCCTTCGATCACGAACGGCAGCACCAGGCCCAGTGCCAGCGAAACGATAAAGACCAGCTGTAATGATTCACGCACACGCTTGATGTCATCGCCCTTCCAGCGCATCGTCGGGCCAAATCCCATCAACAGCAGCAGTGGCACACCGATGAGTGCGAACATGCTGTCAAAGTACGGGCGACCGACGGAGATCTTGCCGAGGCCGAGCGCATCCAGTACCAGCGGGTAAAGGGTGCCGACGAATACCGCGATCGCCGCGGTAATCATCACCACGTTGTTCAGCAGTAACGCGGTCTCGCGTGAGAACCAGTGGAAATGACCGGAGGTGGACACCGTTTCCGAGCGCCAGGCGTACAATGCCAGCGTACTGCCAACCACGAGGCATAGGAATATCAGGATGAACACGCCGCGGGCGGGGTCGGTTGCAAACGCATGCACCGATACCAGCACGCCGGAACGTACGATAAAGGTGCCGAGCAGGCTGAGCGAAAACGCCATGATCGCCAGCAGCACGGTCCAGCTTTTGAACACGCCGCGTTTTTCCGTGACCGCGAGTGAATGGATCAGCGCGGTGCCGACCAGCCACGGCATGAACGAGGCATTTTCAACCGGGTCCCAGAACCACCAGCCGCCCCAGCCGAGTTCGTTGTAGGCCCACCAGCTGCCGAGCGCGATACCCAGCGTCAGAAAACTCCACGCGACCGTGGTCCACGGCCGCGACCAGCGCGCCCAGGTGGCATCGAGCCGACCGCCGAGCAGCGCAGCCACCGCGAAGGCGAAGGCCACGGAAAAGCCGACATAGCCCATGTACAACATCGGCGGGTGGATCGCCAGCCCCGGGTCCTGCAACAGCGGGTTGAGCGAGTTGCCGTCCTGCGGCGCCGGGAAAATGCGCTCAAACGGATTCGAAGTCAGCAACATGAACAGGATAAAACCGATGCTGATCATGCCCATGACCGCCAGCACGCGTGCCATCAATGCATCGGGCAGGTGCTTGCTGTAAAGCGCGACCGCCCCGGTCCACACCGACAGCGTCAGCGTCCATAACAGCAGCGAACCCTCGTGCGAGCCCCACACCCCTGAGATGCGGTACACCAGCGGCTGCAGCAGGTTGGAGTGCTGCGATACGTAGAGCACGGAAAAATCGTGCACGATGAAGGCATAGGTCAGCGCCGCGTAGGCCAGTCCCATGAACAGCAGCTGCGCATAGGCCGCCGGGCGCGCCAGCGCGATCATCGCGGCATCGTTGCGGTGCGCACCGATAATCGGCACCACGCTTTGGACGATGGCGATACCAAGGGCAATGATCAGGGCGAAGTGCCCGAGCTCGGGAATCATGATCGATAATCAGTTGGTAAGTGTCTGCGCAGCCTTGTTGGCGGCTTCGCCTGCTTTCAGGGCTTCATGGACTTCCGGCGGCATGTAGTTTTCGTCGTGCTTGGCCAGCACCTCGTCGGCTATGAACAGACCCTGGTTATCCAGCTTGCCGATCGCGACAATACCCTGACCTTCGCGGAACAGGTCAGGCAGGATGCCGCTATAGGTCACAGGCACAACGTTGGCGTTATCGCTCAAGTCAAAACGGATCGCAAGACTGTTCTGTTCGCGCTGTACGCTGCCATCGACCACCATGCCACCAACCCGGAATGACCGATTAGCAGGTGCTTCACCGTCATGGATCTGCGTCGGGCTGTAGAAATACAGCAGATTTTCCTCGAACGCAGTCAAGGCCAGCACCGTGGCTATTGCGACACCGAGCAGTACCAGTGCCACCACCATCTTGCGCTTGCCGCGTTTGCTCATGCCTTTTTTCTGGTAACCCAGTTCGCTCATTCTGTTAATTGCTCCCGGCGAATCGCACGTTTCACGCGTTTAATCACCTGTTTGCGTTGTATCAGCGGCATTACGATATTGAGCACAATCACCGCCACTGTTATGCCATAGGACATCCACACGAAAAATGCGTAGCCGCCCATCGCAAAAAATTCTGACCAGCTGAATTCCGTACCGTTCATAGCGACTCGATCAATTCCCGTACCCAGCGACGGTTGCGGTCGCGGTACAACACTTCGTTTCTGGCCCTGACCAGCACCAGCGCGACATACAGCAGCTTGAACGCCAGTGCCATCAGCAGCAATGGGATCAGCATATCGATATGAATCGAGGGTTTGTCCAGCTTGGTCACCGTGGCACCCTGATGCAGGGTGTTCCACCATTCTACCGAATAATGGATGATCGGAATATTCACCACGCCGACGATGGCGAGCAGGCCGCTGGCCTTGTCCGCCATACGCTGATCCTCGATCGAGGCCTGCAGCGCCATGTAACCGAAATACAGGAACAACAGGATCAGTTCCGAGGTGAGCCGCGCATCCCAGACCCAGTAGGCGCCCCACATCGGCTTGCCCCACAGCGAACCGGTGATCAGCGCGATAAAGGTAAACGAGGCGCCGATCGGCGCACTGGCCGCGGCTATCACATCCGCCAGCCGGATCTGCCAGATCAGGCCGATGCCCGCCGATATCGCCATCACCATGTACACGAACAGGGACATCCACGCGGACGGTACATGGATGTAAATGATGCGGTAGCTCTCGCCCTGTTGGTAGTCGGGCGGCGCCACGAACAGGCCCAGGTAGAGGCCGTACACGCTCAGCAGAAACGCCGCCACGGCAAACCATGGAATCAGCTTCGCTGACATGTCATAGAAGTATTTCGGCGACGAGAATTTCTGGATCCAGTTCCACATTTTTTCAGAGACGAGGGACGAGGAACGAGGGACGAGGTCCCGGCTCCAGTGCCCTTATTATTGGTTCAAGCAAAAATAAATTGCGCATTATAACCGACGAAGCCATCACGATTCCCCTACCTGGAAGCGGTAATCCGCAATGCCACTGCGGTGGCGATCGGCGCCAGTGACAGCGCCAGTGCCAGTGCGGCAGCGAGGAAATACAGC
>JAASSE010000129.1 GCA_021768055.1 Gammaproteobacteria bacterium
TACGTACCAGTTGCGTCAGCTCGGTACCGTGAACACGGGCGGGTGCGTCCATGATGACGACATCGGTATCGCGTGACGGGCGCAGCGGTTCTTTCCAGGCGGCGATGCCCTGGATTTCAGGCCATTCCTCGCTGCGCGCCTCGAGCCAGGCCAGGCTCGATGCCTGCGGATCGTAATCGGCCAGCACAACTTTCTTTTCTTCTTCCCAGGCGTAATAGCTGGCGAGGTTGGTCGAGATCGTACTTTTGCCACAGCCGCCTTTGGCATTCAGTACCATTATGTGGCGCATGCGCCCTCCTGTTACTACTCGTTATGGTTAAGCGGCAGATCATACACTGCTGCTTTTTATGTGTAAAAAAAGCACTAAAAAGTGGCAGCTCGCACCAATGTTGTGCAATTTTTCAGCGTCAAATCTACTTCATAAAACCGTCGGATAACTGTAACTGTATTGTAATTATTGGGATTTATAGTTGGTCTGCCGATTTGGCATGAGAGTTGCTATTAGCAGGATACCCAAATGACAAAAAAACACGGAGAAAACCCATGAGTTCACATCAGAAACACCTGACCCTGATGACGGTGATGTTTACCGTGCTGGTATCACTCAATTTCTTCGCCGTCATCACAGGTAAGGCAGATGCTGTTTACGGCCCGCTGACTGAATGGCTGAAACCCATCATTCTTGGCCGTTAGATCACACCAACACCCGGTAAGCTGAACAGGCGATGGTTCAGCCTCTTGGACAAGGACGCCCTTTAACTGGTAATCAGCCCTGCAGCTGCTTGATGCCTGCGATCAACTCGCCCACGGCTTTCTGGCCGTCGCCGTAGAACATGCGGGTGTTGTCCGCATAGAACAGGTGATTCTCGATGCCGGAGAAACCGGCACCCTGGCCGCGCTTGATCACGATCACGTTCTGTGCCTTGTCGGCATCCAGTATTGGCATACCGTAGATCGGGCTGTCCGGATTGGTACGCGCGACCGGGTTGACCACGTCGTTGGCGCCGATCACCAGGGCGACGTCGGCCTGCGGGAATGAAGGATTGATTTCTTCCAGGTCATAGATCTTGTCGTACTCGACGCCGGCCTCGGCCAGCAACACATTCATATGCCCCGGCATGCGCCCGGCAACGGGGTGAATAGCGTATTTCACGTTCACGCCGCGTTCTTCCAGCAGGTCTTCCATTTCCTTGAGCTTGTGCTGTGCCTGCGCCACGGCCATGCCGTAGCCGGGTACAATGATGACGTTTTCAGCGTAAGCCATCATGATCGCGGCATCCTGCGCCTGGATTTCCTTCATGCTGCCTTCGATGTCTTCTGCTACTGCGGCACCACCAGCACTGCCGAAGCCACTGAACAGCACATTGGCCAGAGACCGGTTCATCGCCTTGGCCATCAACTGGGTCAAGAGGGTACCCGACGAACCGACCACGGTGCCGGCAATAATCATCGCGGCATTGTTGAGTACAAAGCCTTCAAAGGCTACGGCAAGCCCGGTGAGAGCGTTGAACAAGGAGATCACCACCGGCATATCGGCACCGCCGATCGGCAGCGTTACCAGTACGCCCAGCACCACGGCGATAGCAAAGAACCAGAGCAAATGATCGGGATCGACAGGGTGCGCAGTGGCGACCCAGTATCCGGTCACGCACACGGCGGCGAACAGGCCGAGATTGACGAACTGGTGCAACGGCAGGTGCAGGGTCTTTCTCATCAGGCCCTGCAGTTTCGCGAACGCGACCAGCGAACCGGAAAACGAAACCGCACCGATGACCGCGCCCAGTACCGCCAGCACCTGTATCACCATTCCGTGGCTGGCGCCGCCACTGGCGAGCTTGACCAGTTCAACCGCGGCGATGGCAGCAGCCGCACCGCCACCCATGCCGTTGTACATCGCGATCATCTGCGGCATGTTGGTCATCTCGACGCGTTTCGCGGAAATGTAAGCCACTGCCGAACCGGCAGCAATCGCGGCCAGCATCAATACCATGTTGATGTTCAGTTCAAGATGAATCTGTGGCACGCCGAAGGTGATCAGCGTTGCCGCCAGCATGGCAATACCTGCAATCACGATACCGCCGCGCGCGGTCACCGGAGACGACATCTGCTTCAGGCCGTAAATGAATATGAACGCAGTGAGGAAATAAGTGATATCAACAGCAAGGCTCATCATTTACCCTCCTTGCTGCTCTTGAACATTTCAAGCATACGCACCGTCGCCACGTAGCCGCCGACGGCATTGCCAGCCGCCAGCACCACTGCGAAAAATCCGATGGCCAGTTCCAGTGTGCCCTCGGCATGACCCAGCGCAATCATTGCGCCCACCAGCACGATGCCGTGCACGAAGTAGGAGCCAGACATCAACGGTGTATGCAGGATCACCGGCACCCGGCTGATGACCTCGTAGCCGGTAAACGCGGCCAGCATGAATATGTATAACGCGGTAAAGCCTTCGATCATTTGTACTGCTCCGCCTTGACTTCACCGCCATGCGTGAGCACGCAACCGGCAATGACATCATCATCAAAATCGAGCTCCAGACCGCCGTCTTCCGTGATAAACGGCGACACCAGGTTGAACAGGTTCTTGGCGTACATCTCGCTGGCATGCACCGGCAGTTCACTGGGCACGTTCAACGGCCCGTGAATGGTCACACGATCTTCGTAGTTGACCGTTTCTCCGGGACAGGTGAGTTCGCAATTGCCGCCGCCCTCCGAGGCAAGATCAATGATAACCGCACCGACCTTCATGTCCTTGACCATGGCTTCGGTGATGATCTTTGGTGACGGTCGCCCCGGTATCGCTGCAGTAGTGATAATGACATCCGCCTGTGCGATATGTTTGGCCAGCACCTGTTGCTGTTGCTGTTTTTCATCTTCGGTGAGTTCACGCGCATAACCGCCCGCACCTTCGGCACTGACACCGGTATCGATAAACTTGCCGCCGAGTGATTCAATTTGTTCACGCGTGGCCGCACGAACGTCAAAGGCTTCGACCATGGCGCCGAGGCGCTTCGCGGTTGCAATCGCCTGCAGTCCGGCGACACCGGCGCCGATCACCAGTACCCTGGCCGGGCGGATGGTACCCGCTGCCGTGGTCAGCATCGGAAAGAAAACGGAGGCGAGCTGCGCACCCATCAACACACCCATGTAACCGGCAATGGAGGCCTGCGAAGAGAGTGCATCCATTGACTGCGCACGCGTGATGCGCGGCACCAGTTCCATCGACAGGCTGGTGATGTTCTTGTCACAAAATGTTTTGATCATGTCGGCATTCTTGTGTGGTGCCATGAAACCGACCACGACGGTGCCGTCTTTTATCTGCGACAGTTGTTCCGCTGCCAACGGCTGCACGGTAAACACGAGATCGGCATCTTTATACAACGCAGCGGTATCATCGGCCAGCTCGACCCCTTCGAAGGCTGCGTCGCTGAAATGGGACAACACGGCAGCACCCTTTTGCATCACCACCTTCACACCCATATCGACAAGCTTTTTGGCAACACCGGGTTCCAGGGCGATACGCCTTTCGTGTGTAGCAGTTTCTTTGGGTACAGCCAGCCGTATCGGCATGTTCAGCTCCGGCACTTTCAGGGGTGGAAAGACTGCGTATATTACAGGATTCTTATTTTTGTTTGAATGTCCTGTTCGCGGCAGCCTTGGTTTGACGTCCGCGGCCGTTTTTCTTGTAGAAAACGGTTGAATCTGTCAGTCTTGCAAACTGTTTTTCGGCAACAGACGCTATTCGGTGAAACAGAACAGCTATACCTACCAGCACGGCTCCAAGGAAAAGCTTGGTATTCTGCTGGTCAACCTGGGCTCACCCGATGCACCAACCGCATCCGCCGTGCGCCGTTACCTGGCTGAATTTTTATCAGATCCGCGCGTGGTTGAGTTTCCCCGGCTACCGTGGTGGTTGATACTGCACGGCATCATCTTGCGCATCCGGCCGCGGCGGTCGGCGCGTGCCTATAAAAAAATCTGGGGCCTGGACGGCTCGCCCCTGATCGCGATCTGCAAGCGCCAGGCCCAGGCGGTTGAAAAAAAAATCCAGGAACGGTTTCGCGGCAACGTGCTGGTCGATCTGGCCATGCGTTATGGCAACCCTTCGATCAAGAGCGGGCTGGAAGCCCTGCGCCTGGCCGGTGCCCGGCGCTTCCTCGTGCTGCCGCTTTATCCGCAGTATTCCGCCACTACCACAGCATCGGTGTTCGATGAAGTCACCAGCGTATTGCAAACCTGGCGCTGGCTGCCCGACCTGCGCTTCATCAACCACTATCATGACCACCCGATGTACATTGATGCACTCGCGAACAGCATCAGTGAGCACTGGGTAAACAATTCACGCGCAGATAAGCTGCTGTTTTCGTTCCACGGCATTCCGCAACGTTATTTCGACAAGGGTGATCCGTACTTCTGTCATTGCCAAAAAACCGCGCGCCTGGTCGCTGAAAAATTACAGCTTGAAGATGACCAGTGGATGATTGTATTCCAGTCACGCTTCGGCCGTGAACCGTGGCTGCAACCCTATTGCGACAAAACACTGGAACAGCTGCCCGCGGACGGTGTGCACTCGGTTGATGTTATCTGCCCGGGCTTCTCGGCAGACTGCCTGGAAACGCTGGAAGAAATCGACATTCAAAACCGTGAAATCTTCCTCAACGCGGGCGGCTCACGTTATTCCTATATTCCGGCACTCAACGACTCAGCCGAACACATCGATGTGATTTGTGAAGTCCTCACCGCACACATGTTCGGCTGGCCCGAGACCATGCCGAACTGGGACGCCGGTGAGCGCGCGCTAGAAGAAAAGCACTCGCGTGAACGCGCGCTGGCGATGGGCGCCAAGAAATAGGAACTAGGTACCAGGATCTAGGTGTGTGTTCTCAGATTGTTAA
>JAASSE010000130.1 GCA_021768055.1 Gammaproteobacteria bacterium
ATGCTATCACCTCGGCTCCGATTTGATCGCGGGTGACACCCTGTTCGTATTCGGTTGCGGGCGCTGCGATCTCGCCGGCGGCGACCCGGAACAAATGTACAGCACGCTGAAGCGCATCAACGAGACCTTGCCCGGAGGCACCGTACTGCACCCGGGCCATAACTACTCACCGGCGCACACAACCTCGACCCTGGATGTACAGCAAGAGGGCAATCCATTCATGCATTTCGATAACAAGGATGACTTCGTACGCTACCGCATGCAGGTACACGACAGTATCCGGGATACACCCTATGCCGCTGTCAGCAAGGCGGAAGCACTGGCTTCAATCGGGAAATGAACACCACTTGTGGTGTAGTTATACACAGAACACAATATATTGAGTGGCGGGAACACAAACAATAATTTAGGCAATCCAGTTTAATACTTGCCTTTATAAAATTATTATAACTATATGAATTATTTAGTTATTTTTTAAAGTTGGCGGTACTCAAGCTTAAACAAATCTTAAGCCGCAGCCTTGGAATGCGATCCATTCCCTGAAATTTATCCCCAGAGTTATCCACAGGACATTCAGGACACCCTGATCGAGTCAGACCTCCAGGCCTTTCATATGGGTCTCATTGATCCGCTTGAGCAGAAACTTGAAGGGCAGCTGGGCATCGTGGTATTTCTCGACAATTTCCATGAAGGCGAGGTCGCCGGTTGCGAACTCGTAGCTGCCGTCTTTCATCGACTGGTATAACTCTTTCAAACTGGCTTCCAGCGGTCCGATGAACTCGCGGGTATCGGCCATATAGTCTTCATCGTATTCGATGGACTGATGCAGGTCCCATACATCATCCAGCGCCTGCTCGACCATCTGCACGTATTCATCACTGGAACGTGCGCGTACAATCTTGGTTTCGTATGCCATAACTCAATCTCTTGGTAACGTTATTTTCTGCTTTTTCGGCCCTGGTAGCGGCCGACAAACGGCACGATATCGCTGTAAGGCAAGGCCTCCACACCACCGTACTTATCCACCGCCTGCGTGACCAGCGCATTGATATCTTCGATGCCGTGCTCGGAATCCTCGAGCAGCGCCTGGATACCCTGCATACCGCCGACCTGCACACGGATTTCCATATTATGCGGCAATTTATCCGACGTTTGTGGCAATTTCAGCACAAATCGTGAATTTTCACGTAATTTTAACAGTATTTCGCGACATTTAGCCGATGCTTCGCTGGATTTGCACGCATAACCCTCGCGGTCTGCCAGCCAGAAATGTCTGGCCAATGCACATGTAGCCTTATTATGGGTCAGCGTTTTCTCAAACTCGCAGCGGTTGCTGGCAATTTCACCGTAAGCTGACTTGTATTCACTTTCCTCCACCACAATGCAGGACTATTTCTCGTGCTCCATCAGTATCGGTTTCTCCCGGTGCTCCAGCAGCTGCTCTTCAGCCAGCAACTGGTTGTCGGCAAACATGATCTTGATGGTTTCAGCCGAATCTTCGGGCAGCTCGGCACGCTGCTCGCGTGCGTACTTCTTGGCATCCTTGAAGTCGTCGAACTGGCTGATCAGTTCCAGGTTTTTCACCAGGTCCATCCCTTCCGGCGAGGTCATTCTGTAAATGAAATACGGCATAATGGCTCTAAATCGTTCAATAACCTAGTAATTTGGTAAACTATTATATCAAACCCCTCAACCACAGCACTATGCCGGATCGACCATGAGTGAAGAGTATTTGTCCAAAGAACACCAGATTCTCGTGGTGATGCGCAAAGTTTTGTCCAAAATCGCACGTGACACCGTTCCTTCACCGGGCCGGCCGCATCCGCTGCGTCAGAGCACCATCGACGATGTCAAACACTGTCTTGCATTGATAACAGCCCGTGAAAAGGAAATACACGATGAAGCCGGTAAAAGCATGGATGCCAGACCGCGTTATGCTGATGAGCCGAAAAAATCGCAGGTGGTGGAATTCGTCAAACCCGACAAAAAGCAGTAAGCCGCGCATCGTTCACTACAAGTTCAGCTAAACTTAAAGGTATCCATATAAACGGATACCAGTATGAGTGGACCGACATTCAATATAACTTTCTACGGCATACTCCAGCCCGGCAAGGACAAGGAAACGGTCATGCAAAACATGGCCAAAGCGTTCAAGACAACACCGGATAAGGTCAAACCGTTTTTTGTTGGCGGCAGAAAAGTCATCAAGTCAAACGTGGATGAGCCCACGGCTGAAAAATACCGCAGCACTCTTGAAAAGATCGGCCTTGTCATCAAGCTTGAAGACACAGCCGCCGCTGCAGCCGCATCTGCGATCGAACAAGCAGATACCGGTTCTATCAGCATGGCCGAGGTCGGTGCCGATGTGCTGGAAAACCCGCCAGTCGTTAAACCGCAACCGATCGGTGATATCAGCAGCATCAGCATGGCTGATGTCGGTGCCGATGTAGTGGAAAATCCGCCGGAAGTTGTCCCCCAGCAAATCGGTGACATCAGCAGCATCACCATGGCCGAGGTCGGTTCCGATGTGCTGGAAAACCCGCCGGTTGTCGAAGTACAACCGATCGGTGACATCAGTGGCATCACTATGGCCGAAGTCGGCGCCGATATAATCGAGAACCCAAAGCCGGCAGAAAAAGCACCGAATCCGGATACCAGTGAACTGTCAGTAGACGACAATAAATAACCGCAGAGACGCATCTGCGAACAACGCTTTATCCTTTCTTAATACCCTCAATAAACAGATAAACATCATCTTTTAAAAAACGTTTACTGGTGATTTCCAGTTCATCTGATTCTTCAATATATTGAACTGTCTTTCTGTCGAACCTTGCACCATAGACTTTTTCGACAAAAGGAGTGAAGAAATCCTGGCGTCTTCTTATTTTCCTATTTTTAGAATAAATCATTTCAAGAAGCCTGAATTTCCCACCGGGTTTGAGAACGCGACTGAATTGCTTCAGTGTCATTGGTTGGAATTCATCCGGCATAACGCAACAAAGGAAGGTGGAGATTATCCAGTCATATTGATTTGATTCCACCAGATTCATAACACTGGCATCGTCATGCAGAAGTTCTATTTTGCAATTAGCTTTCTTTGCCTTCTTGGCAGCTTTTCTCAACATTACATCACTTAGGTCGACACCTGTTAATTCAACACTATCATGATAGTGTTGGAAGTTTCTTCCTGTTCCTACTCCTGCTTCAAGCACCTTACCTCGCAGATCACCTAGTATAAATGGCCGCCATTGTCTGTAAATTCTCTCCCATGGATAATCCAACACGTCATAAAACATGGCTGTGATATTGTACTTGGCGCGTAAAGACAGGTTTTCTTCTCTCACAAAAACACTCTTTATATATTGAACGTGTTCATAATCGGATACATCTTGTTTGTGAAGCCCACTCTAGTGGTGAGATCAACTGATCAATTTAAAGATCATTCACTCTCAACAACGTCTTTGCGACCTTATCTGCATTCACATAACTGTCTCTTATAATTTCAAGCAATGCATCTGATGAAACAATCTCCGGGTCATATGCCACGATCACGGAATTTCTGCACTCATCGGTATGAACTGAAAATACTCCATTATTTTCACGAAGCTCTTGCTCAACCTTTACCCAGTAGTCATACAAATTGACCGAGTTAAGGCGAACAAAAATATCAGCAAATATCTTTTCTTTTTTCATTATGTTCTTCTGTCAGAATCTTTCTCATTCATACCTACGTATTAATGAATAACCGGCAGGTTTGCCTCAATCCACTTGGTCATACCGCCACGCACCACGTGGACATCGTGGAAACCCTGTTCGGCCAATAGCAATGCAGCCTTGACCGAGCGCTTGTTAGTCCTACACACAATCGCAATCGGTTTTTCTATGTATTCACTCAGTTCATTCATACGTTCGGGCAATTCTTCGACAGCAATATTGACTGCGGAAGCGAGATGACCCTGCTCACCGACGAAGTCTTCTGCAGTGCGCACGTCAAGCACCAGGACTTCGTTGCTGTCCAGGCGTTTTTTTAGCTCTGGAATATCAATCGTCGGTCCTCGGCGAATGGTGCCGATTAATCGTGGCAGAAAAGCCACGACCGCGAGCAATGCCAGAGCAATCAGTATCTTCTGTATCAGCCCCTCACCGCCGCCTATGGCTTCTCGCCCGGCGTAACCGAGGTAGGTGTAAGCGATTGCACCCGGTAGCATGAATACATAGGTTGCAACCAGGTAATGCAGGAAACGTATTTTTGTCAGTCCCAGCGCATAGTTGAGCAGGTTGAACGGGAATAGTGGCACCAGCCTGACAAAGGCCACAAAACGCCAGCCTTCGCCCTCAACACCGTTGATCAGCTGTCGGGTTCTGCCGCCCGCCTTGTCAGCAACCCAGTCAGACGCAAGGTAACGAGAGATCAAGAATGCCAGTACTGCACCTAACGTCGCACCAGTCAGATTGTAGAAAGTACCCAGCGCCGGCCCGAACAGGGCACCGCCCGCGAGCGTCAACACCGAACCCGGTAAAAACAGCACCGTGGCAAGCGCATAAATAAACATGAACACGAGCGGCGCCAGTACACCCGCATCCGCAATCCAGGCTTCAAGCGCGGCAACATCGAAGCGGTCCCGATAAACAACCGCAAGCACAATACCAACGGCAAGACCTAGTAGTAACAACAAACGTATTAAGCGATTATTGTTCATTTTCATCGCCCCACTGGCGACGATTGATCGCGTAGCTTGTTATTTTGCCGACAAACGGCAGCCACAACATACCATGCAGCCAGGAAACCAGTTTGGGATCGTTGTAGGTATGAATACCAATAGCCATATTCACATGGCCAGCACGTGGCTGAGCACGATAG
>JAASSE010000131.1 GCA_021768055.1 Gammaproteobacteria bacterium
CAACCCTCAACAGGGCTTTCAGCTGACATTTGGCGTCGGCTTTAATGGTCAATTCGATTCAGAACATTCCGAGGACAATATCGGCTGGGACGGGATCTTCAATTTTATCGGTCAATACCGCTTTAACCAGGAATGGGCAGTGAAGCTGGGTGTACATCACACCTCCAGCCACCTTGGTGATGAGTTTATTGAACGTACCGGTATACGGCGAGTTGACAATACCCGACAGGAACTTCTGATGGGGGCAAACCGTGCATTTGGCCACAACTGGCAGGTTTATGCAGAAACCGGCTATGGATACGATTTACGTAATGAAGCCGTGCAAGAGCCTTGGCGGTTTCAAACAGGCGTCCAGTATCAGAGTAACACTGATTTGTGGCGTGAAAAACTAGGATGGTATGCCGCGCTGGATCTGGGTGCATTTGAAGAAAGCAACTATTCGATTGATACAACATTCCAGGCCGGCCTGGTGTTTTATTCGGGATTGCGACGTATACGTGCTGGACTTGAACTGTACGACGGCAGGTCACAAATCACCGAGCTGTCCCGATATGAAGAACAATATGCTGCGCTAGGCTTGTGGGTAGATTTTTAAATCAAGTTAATAAAAAATTTTTACATGCTAAGTTCACAGAAAAAACAAATAGCGCAATACCTATTATTACTGTTCACCGTATAAGGTTTGAATTAAGTATTACTTAAACTAAGGCTCTCTTTAAAGTTTTCATTAAATATCCTTACTAATGATTTTGTTTAACTAGGATTTGACGTGTTAAACGTCTGTATTTAATTCGGATGTTATGAATTAAAAATTTATAAATTAAATATCCAGTTCATCCCAGATTTGATCAATTCGCTTTTTGATTGATTCATCCATGACAATTGGTTCACCCCATTCACGTTCGGTTTCACCTTTCCATTTATTGGTTGCATCGATGCCAACTTTCGATCCCAGGCCTGAAACCGGTGATGCAAAATCAAGATAGTCGATCGGTGTGTTTTCTACCAAGGTAAAGTCTCTAACCGGATCCACGCGTGTACTGATTGCCCAGATAACATCTTCCCAGTTGCGCGTGTTGACATCATCATCAACCACGATAACAAACTTGGTGTACATGAACTGGCGCAGGAAGGACCACACGCCCATCATCACGCGCTTGGCATGACCGACATACTGCTTCTTCATGCTGACAACGGCAACGCGGTACGAACAACCTTCCGGTGGTAAATAAAAATCAACGATCTCCGGAAACTGTTTTTGCAACAACGGAATAAACACTTCGTTCAACGCAACTCCGAGTATCGCCGGTTCATCAGGCGGGCGCCCGGTGTAGGTGCTGTGATAGATCGGATCACTGCGGTGGGTGATGCGCTCGATGGTAAACACCGGGAAGGTTTCGGTTTCATTGTAGTAACCAGTGTGATCACCAAACGGCCCTTCAAGCGCTTCTTCACCGGGATAGATATAACCTTCGAGTATGAACTCGGCAGTAGCTGGCACCTGCAAACCACCGACACCACATTCGATCACTTCGGTTTTACTGCCACGCAACAAACCGGCGAATCCATATTCTGACAAGGTGTCGGGTATTGGAGTGACTGCGCCCAGCGTGGTAGCTGGATCCGCACCCAGTGCAACAGCTATCGGGAATGGCTCACCTGGATGCTGTTGCTGCCAGTCACGGTAATCCAGTGCACCGCCGCGCTGCGCTAACCAGCGCATGATGACCTTGTTTTTTGAAATTACCTGCTGGCGGTAGATACCAAGGTTTTGCCGTTCCTTTTCCGGGCCGCGGGTTATCACCAAGCCCCAGGTGATCAGTGGTGCAACATCATTCGGCCAACAGGTTTGAATCGGTAGTTTTGATAAATCAACGTCATCTTTTTCAATGATCACGTCCTGACAGGGGGCATTTTTTACCGGCTTTGGCGCCATGTTCAGCACCTGTTTGAACACCGGCATTTTCTCCCAAGCGTCCTTCATGCCTTTTGGTGGGTCCGGCTCTTTCAGGAACGCGAGCAGCTTGCCAACTTCGCGCAAGGCTTCGACGCTTTCTTCACCCATACCCAGCGCAACACGGTGCGCGGTGCCGAACAGGTTGCCCAGCACCGGCATGTCTGAGCCCTTCACGTTTTCGAACAACAGCGCCGGGCCGCCCGCCTTCAGCGTACGGTCGCAGACCTCGGTCATCTCCAGAACCGGGTCGATTTCGACCTGGATGCGCTTGAGTTCACCCCGTTGTTCCAGCTGCTGAATAAAATCTCTTAAGTCCTTGTGTTCCATTACGATACGCTTGTTGTCATTGTTATTAACCGGTATTCGAGCTGGAGAGTCTAATACACAACTTTCAACAACGGCCAGTCAGAATGTGTGTGTCTGGCCGAATCAATGGGGCAACCCGGGATAAAGGATTATTCAGATATCCACAGCTTATAAACATGTGGAAAAATCTGTGTGCAATGGCTCAGGTATCGATATTTTCTGCCGACAGCGCGTTCTGTTCTATGAAATCGCGGCGTGGCTCGACCTGGTCACCCATCAGCGTGGTGAAGACCTGGTCGGCGGCAATAGCGTCTTCGATGCGCACCTGCAGCATACGGCGGGTTTCCGGGTTCATTGTGGTCTCCCACAGCTGCTCCGGATTCATTTCACCCAGGCCTTTGTAGCGCTGGATGTTCTGTCCCTTGCTGGCTTCTTTCATCAGCCACTGCATGACTTCGGCAAAATCGCTCACTTCAGCGTGTTTGTCGGCACGCTCGATCCTGGCGCCCTCGCCCAGCAGGGAATCGAGCTTGCTGCCAAGATCGGCGATCAGGCGGTATTCGCTGGAAGTAAAGAACTCGGCATCGAACAGGTGCGACTGCTCTAAACCGTGCACGGTGCGCACCACTTCCATGGTACCGCTTCCTTCCTCATCCGTGTCTATCCGACCCGAATAGTTAATACCTGATAATTTGTGTTTTTCTAATAAAATCAATAAGTTATCTAGATATTGCTGGAGCCTGGCAGTATCTTTCAGCTCATCCTCGGCGATGCCGTTGAGGTAAATCATCTCCTTCAGCACATTTTCATCGAAACGCCGTGACAGCCGGCGTATGATTTTGCTCGCGGTCAGGTATTCCATGGCCAGGTCTTCCAGCGCGGTATCGGATATCGGCGGCGCTTCTTCACCCACGTGCAAATGTGCGCCTTCAAGCGCCTGCTGCAGCAGGTATGCATCCAGCTCGTCATCGTCTTTGACATAACGCTCCTGCTTGCCTTTTTTCACCTTGTACAACGGTGGTTGAGCGATATACACATGCCCGCGCTCGATAATTTCGCTCATCTGGCGGTAGAAGAACGTCAGCAGCAGCGTACGGATGTGTGAACCGTCGACATCGGCATCGGTCATGATAATGATGCGGTGATAACGTAGCTTGTCCGGATTGTATTCATCGGTGCCGATACCGCAGCCCAGTGCAGTAATCAACGTGCCGACCTCGGCCGAGGACAGCATTTTGTCGAAGCGGGCCTTCTCCACGTTCAGGATCTTGCCCTTCAGCGGCAAGATCGCCTGGGTGCGCCGGTCGCGCCCCTGTTTAGCCGAACCGCCTGCTGAATCACCCTCCACCAGGTAGATTTCGCTCAACGCCGGGTCTTTTTCCTGGCAATCGGCCAATTTACCCGGCAGGCCGGCAACATCGAGCGCACCTTTGCGACGCGTCATTTCGCGCGCCTTGCGCGCAGCTTCGCGTGCCCGCGAGGCCTCGATGATCTTGGATGTGATCGCGCGGGCTTCTCCGGGCTTCTCTAGCAGGAAATCGTGCAGTTTTTCGCCCAGTGTCGATTCAACCGCTGATTTCACCTCCGATGACACCAGTTTGTCCTTGGTCTGGGAGGAGAATTTCGGATCCGGGACTTTGACGGACAATACCGCTGTCAGGCCTTCGCGCGCGTCGTCACCGGACACATTAATCTTGGCACGGGCGGTAATGCCCTCCTTGTCCATGTAGTTGTTCAAACTACGCGTCAGCGCGGCACGGAATCCGGCGATATGGGTGCCGCCGTCCTTCTGCGGAATATTGTTGGTGAACGGGTAAATGTTCTCCTGGTAGGAATCATTCCACTGCATCGCGATTTCGATGGTGATGCCGTCTTTCTCAGCGACAAAATGCAGCACGCTGTCGTGCAGCGGGGTTTTGTTCTTGTTCAGGTGTTCGACGAAGGACTGGATACCGCCCTTGTACTCGAATTCATCGGTCTTGTTGTCGCGCTCGTCAAACAGCACGATGCGCACGCCGGAATTCAGGAACGACAGCTCGCGCAGGCGCTTCGACAGGATATCGTAGTGAAACTCGATATTGCTGAAGATTTTCTCGCTGGGCCAGAAACGCAGGCTGGTACCGGTTTTTTCGGTCTCACCGACCATAGCCAGGGGCTCTGCCGGCTCGCCCATATGGTATTCCTGCTTGTGGATCTTGCCGTGGCGGTAGATCGTCAGTTCCATCTTCTCAGACAGTGCATTCACCACCGATACACCGACACCGTGCAGGCCACCGGACACCTTGTAGGAGTTGTCATCGAATTTGCCACCGGCGTGCAGCACCGTCATGATCACTTCCGCAGCGGAACGTCCTTCTTCCGGGTGAATATCCGTCGGTATACCGCGGCCGTTGTCTGTTACGGTAACGGATTGATCACTGTGTATTTTTACCTTGATTTCGGAACAATAGCCGGCAAGGGCCTCGTCGATGGAGTTATCGACAACCTCGAACACCATGTGATGCAGACCGGTACCGTCATCGGTGTCGCCGATGTACATTCCCGGGCGTTTGCGAACAGCTTCAAGCCC
>JAASSE010000132.1 GCA_021768055.1 Gammaproteobacteria bacterium
GACCTCCAGCGTTTTCCCTGCCTGGGCCTGTGCTACCAGGCGATACGGGCCGGAGGCGCAGCCAGCATCGCTCTGAATGCAGCAAATGAAGTGGCAGTGGCTGCATTTCTCCAGCATAAAATCGCATTTACCGCGATTGCGGAATTGATTGAACATGTACTGGCAGAATTTGCAATGACCGAAACTGCTACACTCGATGCGATTCTGGAAGCAGACAAGTCTGCACGGGATATCGCACAGACACATATTAATAAATTACAAACTGTTTAGACATGAGTGTAATTCACAATATATTTTTCTTTATTGTCGCCATCGGTGTGCTCGTAACGTTTCACGAGTTCGGGCACTTCTGGGTCGCGCGTAAGCTGGGTGTCAAGGTTTTGCGCTTCTCCGTTGGATTCGGCAGGCCGTTATTCGCATGGAGACGCAAAAACGATCCGGACAATGTTGAATATGTCGTTGCAGCCATCCCGCTAGGTGGTTACGTCAAAATGCTCGATGAGCGTGAAGGTGATGTTGCAGAAGAGGAAAAGCATCGTGCCTTCAACCGTCAGACAGTATCGACGCGCTCCGCTATTGTATTTGCCGGTCCCGCATTTAATTTTATCCTTGCAATATTCCTTTACTGGATGGTTTTTGTAATTGGCACAACAGCACAAAAACCGCTGGTAGGTACACCTGTTGATGATTCCGTTGCTGCAATGGCAGGATTCTCCGCTAAGGATGAAATTCTCGCTGTAGGTGAAGACGAAATCCTTTCATGGAACAGCTTCCGAATTGCGTTAATAGACCAGGGCCTTGATGGCGGGCGTCTTGATATCAGGATTCGCGATATCGATGGTTATGAAATGGTCCGCACACTGGAGCTGGGTGATATCAAGGTGCTGGAGGATGAAACAGATATTGTTGCCAAGCTTGGTTTCAAACCCTGGCACCCGCAACTGCCGCCGGAGATAGGCGGTGTACTTGCTGACGGAACTGCGGCCGCCGCAGGTTTGCAAGCTGGGGATGTCATCATCGCTGTTAATAACCAGGATGTTGACAACTGGTCCGAGATTGTTGAACTGGTGCGGGACAATCCGCAGCAGGCAATGAAGTTCGCCGTTGACAGGGAAGGGCTGTTACTGGATTTTGTTGTTATCCCTGCAGCAAAGAAAGCAGGTGATGAGCAAATTGGCTACATCGGCGCTTACCAGAATATACCCGAATCGGTACAGGATGAATTGCAGGTTAAGATACAATACGGCGTTTTCGAAGCCATTCCAAAAGCAGCCGTCAAAACCTGGGATATGTCATTGCTTACGCTTCGAGTATTGTGGAAGATGATTACCGGTGAAGCGTCACTAAATAACATATCAGGCCCGATTACCATCGCGACATACGCGGGTGTTACCGCCACAATAGGCTTTACCACGTTTATCGGTTTCCTGGCGATTATATCTGTCAGTCTCGGTGTGCTGAATCTTTTGCCGATACCCATGCTCGACGGCGGACATCTTTTCTATTACCTCATCGAGGTTATCAAGGGTGGTCCGGTATCTGAAACATTTGAACTGCGGGGTCAGCAGATTGGCGTCATGATACTTGCCATGCTGATGTTGCTTGCGCTGTTCAATGATTTCCAGCGATTGTTGCAATGAGGCGATAATGCACAATCGCTGCCACCTGATAAGAATAATATTACTCACAACTTTTCTCAGCGTAACCTCACTATCCGAGGCAGCGCAGGGCTTTATCGTCAGTGATATACGCCTCGAAGGGTTAGAGAAAATACCTGATGGCACTTTGCTTAACTATCTGCCTGTCAGCCAGGGGGATCCGCTGGATGACGATCAGGTTGTGTTTGCGATACGTGAGTTGTACAAGACCGGCTTTTTTGCCGACGTCCAGTTATTCAGAGACGGAGATGTTCTGGTTGTTCGCGTCAAAGAAAGGCCGTCAATTACTGAAATAACATTTTCCGGAAATGAGGATATTGATGACGAGACCCTGGAAAGCGCCATGAAAGACGTAGGTCTGGCCAAAGGTCGTATATTCAACAGACCATTGCTTGAAAGACTGACCCAGGAACTTGAGAATGTTTACTTCAGCCAGGGAAAATACAACGTCAGGATAAAAACTGAAGTCGAAGAACTGGATCAAAACCGTGTCAATATCGATATTGAAATATCAGAAGGCATTAAATCCAAAATAAAACAGATCAATATTATCGGCAACAAGGTGTTTGATGACGATACATTACTTGATGAACTCCAGCTCGGTGTGCCTTCCGCCTGGAATGTTTTTTCCGATGCAGATGAGTACTCTAAACAGAAGCTGCAGGGTGATATAGAAACCATTCGGTCATATTACCTGGATCGCGGATATATCAAGTTCAGTATTGATTCAACGCAGGTATCAATAACACCTGACAAGAAGGACATCTATGTAACCATAAATATAACTGAAGGTGAGAAATATACTGTAAAGGATGTAACACTTAACGGCAAAATGGTATTAAACAAGGCCGTTCTTGAACAGTTACTGATTACAAAACCAGGTGATACCTTTTCAAGAAAGTTAATGACAGAATCCCAGAAGGCAATCGAGGATCGTGTTGGTGTAATCGGTTATGCTTTCGCAAGGGTGAGTGTGTTACCGGAAATAGACGACAAAAACAGGACGATAAATCTTACCTATACACTCGAACCGAGCAGAAAGGTTTACGTCAGACGCATTACCTTCTATGGAAACTACAAGACCAAGGATGTAGTGCTGCGCCGCGAAATGAGATTAATGGAGGGTTCTGTACTTGCCAGCGACAAGCTAGAACGATCCAAAACTCGTATACAACGCCTTCCATACATGGAAGAAGTGGAGTTTGAAACCCGTCCTGTTCCCGGTACCGATAACCAGGTTGATGTTGATGTTGCTGTAACGGAACGCCTGTCGGGTAGCTTTAATATCGGTGCCGGTTTCTCCCAGGCACAAGGCCTGTTGTTCAATATTGGTCTGACGCAGGAAAACCTGCTGGGAACAGGGCAGGCGCTGAATCTGAACGTCAATACGGACCGCGCCAACACGGTGTACAGTATTTCATTTACTGATCCTTATTACACTGTTGACGGTATCAGCCGTACGCTGAGTGCATCGTACAGAAAGCGCGATGCTGCTGAAGAGGAAATTGTAAATTACCTGTCAGATTCATACGGCGCCAGTATAACTTTTGGCGTGCCATTGACTGAGGTTAACTCTGTGCGGCTGGGTATTGGTTATAACGCTATTGATCTTACCCTTGGTGTAAACCCATCGCAGGATGTTATTGAGTTTATACTCAAAAATGGTAATGAGTTTGATAATTTCTCTTTTACAGCAAGTTTCTCGCATGACACGCGTAATCGAACAGTGTTTGCGACACGCGGCAGCGCCCAGAGCATTGGTGCGAACATAACAGTCCCCGGCAGTGATCTCGAATATTACAAGATCAATTACAACACCAAGTTCTATTTCGCAATGACCGAGAAGCTGACGTTACTGCTGCATTCAGACATTGCATACGGTAACGGCTATGGTGACACCGATGAGCTGCCGTTCTTCGAACGCTACTTCGCCGGTGGTCTGCGCACGGTCAGAGCATACGACACCAATTCGCTGGGCCCAAGAGACAAAATTTCCAATGACCCGATAGGCGGTAATTTGCGCGTTGTTGGTGGTGCTGACATCATATTTCCAGTACCATTCATGGACAAGCCGCCCAATTCTATTCGATTCAGCGCTTTTTTTGATATCGGTAACGTATTTCTGGACGACGCGCCAACCTTTGACTCGACCATGAACGGTTTCCAGGCAGATCAGTTGAGAACGTCCGCAGGCCTTTCTTTCGTCTGGCTGGCACCAATAGGGCCGTTGCGTTTTAGTTGGGGTAAAGCACTTAATGATGTGCCTGGTGATAATTTGCGCTCTTTCCAGTTCAGTATTGGTTCATTCTTCTAAGGAGAAACTTAATGAAAACTTTAGCGACATTTTTGTTTGTATTAATGTTTGCATCTGCAAACGCATTTGCTGCAAACCAGCCGAAAATTGGGGTTGTCAGTCTTGAAAAAGTCCTGACAGAAGCACCACAGGTTAAAGCCGTCAATGAATCCATGCTCGAGAGGTTTGGTGGCCGCAAGACTGAGTTAGAGGAGCTGGAAAAGGAAATCAATGGCTTGCAGGAAAACTACAAGCGCAATGAACTTGTAATGACTGAAGACAAGTTAAACGAACTTAAAAACAAGATCATTGCAAAAGTCCAGGAATTCAAACAAAAGGAGGCGACACTTGCGCAGGAAGTGAACACTGTCAGAAACCAGGAGCTGGCCGTATTGCAGCAGTCTGTACGCAGCATTATCGATGATATCGCCAAGACTGAAAAATATGACATTATTCTGAGTGAGGGTGTTATCTATACAAGTGATAGCTACAATATCACCGGAAAGGTGCTTGAGCGCATGAAGAAGGCATTTAAAAAATAAATTGAGCCACTATAGTGTCTTTCACACTTTCCGAGCTTGCTGATAAATCCGGCGCCCGTTTAGCGGGTGATGGTAATACTGTTATCGACAAGGTGGCTGCTGTTAATAGCGGCGAAAGCGGCAGTATAATTTTTGTTTCTAACAGGAAATATGCAAGGTATTTGCCGGATACTAAAGCATCAGCCGTGATCGTTACCGAGGACCTGCTAGAGAGGTGCTCAACACCCGCGCTTGTTGCCAATAGCCCGCGCCTGGTGTTTTCGCGCATAGCCCTGTTGTTGAACCCTGA
>JAASSE010000133.1 GCA_021768055.1 Gammaproteobacteria bacterium
AGAAGCTGCCTTCATTGCTGCGCAAATGTCGTCATAAGATACATCTTTTTCCAGCTCGACAGTCAGGTCTACAACTGATACATCAGAAGTCGGTACACGAAAAGCCATACCGGTCAGCTTGCCGTTTAGCTCCGGCAGAACCACGCCCACTGCCTTGGCAGCACCGGTTGATGATGGAATGATGTTTTCCAGGATACCGCGACCACCACGCCAGTCCTTCATAGAAGGGCCGTCAACGGTTTTCTGTGTTGCAGTTGCTGCATGCACGGTTGTCATCAAACCACGCTTGATACCCCACTTGTCGTGCAATACCTTGGCGACAGGTGCAAGGCAGTTGGTGGTACAGGATGCAGCAGACACAATAGCCTGGCCAGCGTAAGTTTCGTGGTTAACGCCGTAGACGAACATCGGTGTGCCATCTTTTGAAGGTGCAGACTGTACAACCTTCTTCGCACCTGCATCGATGTGTTTCTGACAGGTTTCTTCAGTGAGGAAGAAACCGGTACATTCGATAACAAGATCAGCATCGATATCGCCCCAGGCCAGGTTGGCTGGATCACGTTCTGCGGTAAGGCGAATCTTGTTGCCGTTTACTACCAGGTTATTGCCATCAACAGCGATATCACCATCGAAGTTGCCATGTACTGAGTCGTACTTGAGCATGTATGCGAGGTAGTCTGCATCCAGCAGGTCATTAATACCTACCACCTGAATTTCCGGGAAGTCTTTCGTAATCGCACGAAATGCCATGCGACCAATACGACCGAAACCATTAATACCGACTTTAATAGTCATAATTTTCTCCTAAATACATTTCTATAAAAATTTGAATAATTCTTTATGCAACGCTGTTGACTGCTTCAACGACTTTATCGACTGTAAAGCCGAAGTATTCGAACAGTTCGCCAGCTGGTGCCGATTCGCCGAAACGGTCGATACCGACAACGGCGCCGTTCAAGCCGACATACTTGTACCAGCCTTCAGTGACGGCTGCTTCGACGGCAACACGTGCAGTAACACCAGATGGCAGAACGGACTCTTTATAATCATCATCCTGCTTGTCGAATACCGTTGTTGATGGCATTGAAACAACACGAATCTTCTTGCCCTCGAGTTGTTCAGCCGCACCCAGCGCCAGTGCTACTTCAGAGCCGGTAGCGATAATGATTGCATCCGGTGTGCCTTTACAATCTTTCAGCACATAGCCACCCTTAGAAATGTTGGCGAGCTGCTCAGCAGTGCGTTTCTGGAAATCCAGGTTCTGGCGGGAGAAGATCAGGCAGGCAGGGCCGTCCTTTTTCTCCAGTGCCGCTCTCCAGCTCACCGCACTTTCAACCGTGTCACAGGCACGCCACACTTCCATATTCGGAATCATGCGCAGTGTGGGGATCTGCTCGATCGCCTGGTGCGTAGGGCCGTCCTCACCCAGGCCGATGGAGTCATGAGTGAACACAAAGATGCTACGGATCTTCATCAGTGCCGCCATGCGTATTGCATTGCGTGCATATTCGGAGAACATCAGGAAGGTCGCACCGAATGGAATCAGACCACCGTGCAACGCGATGCCGTTCATGATCGCAGACATGCCGAACTCGCGTACACCATAGTTGACGTAGTTGGCATCAGCCACATCCGCACGCATCGGCCTGTAGGTTGACCATTCGGTCATGTTGGAACAACCGAGGTCGGCAGAACCACCGAATATTTCAGGCAGGATCTTGGTAAAGCCTTCGATCGCGGCCAACGATGCATGGCGTGATGCCGTGGTCTTGGCTTCTTCATCGACGGACTTGATGAACGCATCAGCCTGGGCCACCCAGTCAGCAGGCAGGTCACCGGCCATGCGGCGTTCGAATTCAGCCGCCAGTTCAGGATGCGCCACCTTGTAGGCAGCGAATTTTTCATTCCAGGCCGCTTCGGCTTCCGCACCTTTCTTCTTCGCATCCCAGCCAGCATAGTGCTCTTCCGGTACTTCGAATGCTTCGTGATCCCAGCCCAGTGCCGCCTTGGTCAGGTTGATTTCGTCCTGGCCCAAAGGTGCGCCATGTGATGCATGACTACCAGCCTTGTTGGGTGAGCCGAATCCGATGGTGGTCTTGCAGCAGATCAGCGTCGGTTTGTCGGTCATCGCGCGGGCAAACTCGAGCGCCTTGGCGATGGCTTCCGGATCATGACCATCCACATCGGGGATCACGTGCCAGCCATAGGACTCAAAACGCTTCGGTGTATCGTCAGTGAACCAGCCTTCAACGTGACCATCGATGGAAATGCCGTTGTCATCCCAGAATGCGATCAGCTTGCCCAGACCCAGGGTACCGGCCAGCGAACAGGCTTCATGTGAAATACCTTCCATCAAACAGCCGTCACCCATGAACACGTAGGTGTTGTGGTCAACGATGTCGAAACCATCCTTGTTGAAAGTGGCAGCCAGTGCTTTCTCGGCAATCGCCATACCCACGGCATTGGTAATGCCCTGGCCCAGCGGACCGGTGGTGGTTTCAACACCCGGCGCATAGCCGTATTCCGGATGACCCGGTGTTTTTGAATGCAACTGGCGGAAGTTTTTCAGATCGTCCAGCGTCAGATCATAACCGGTGAGATGCAGCAACGAATAGATCAGCATGGACCCGTGGCCATTTGACAGCACGAAGCGGTCGCGGTCAGCCCAGTGTGGGTTGGCAGGGTTATGCTTCAGATTGTCGTTCCATAATACTTCGGCAATGTCGGCCATACCCATGGGCGCACCCGGGTGACCCGAGTTGGCCTTTTGAACGGCGTCCATACTCAATGCACGAACGGCATTGGCGAGTTCTCTACGTGAAGGCATAATGCTCTCCAAAAAAGTTTTCAAACTGATAGCGCCACTAGCAGCCCGACGCCAGCCTGCTAGAGGCAAGAATTCTTAATAAAATCAACAAGTCAGACACCCCAAGCAGCAAGGTAAACGCTGTGCCCGACGTCGCGAAAGGCGCGTATTTTCCCTTAATTCACCCGAATGGGCAAGCTGACGGCGGTGGCAGCTAAAATGGGTTTGATCGAGATCAAATCGGGGAATCGCACACGATCAGTCAGCCTCCGTGCCGTCTGGGCGTGCTAGGACTTCCATTTGATGGAGCAGCCCATGCTTGGAATCTGCTCAGCAGGGCCCTTGCCGGTTTCAGCCACCTGCTTCATGGCTTCAAAAAGATCACGGCGCACATCACCTTCAGCGGTCTGCTTGCGGCTGGCATCGAGACGGCCGCGGTACTGCAGTTCAAGATCCTTGTTGTAGCCGAAGAAATCCGGGGTACACACCGCGCCATAGGCCCTGGCAACATCCTGCGTCTCATCGATCAGGTAGGGAAATGGAAAATCGTAGTCTTCAGCCACTTTTTTCATGTTTTCGAACGAGTCTTCTGCGTACTCTTCCGGGTTGTTCGACATGATCGCGACGCTGTTAATGCCGAGTCCGATTAACTCGCGTGTGTCGCGTACGATACGTTCACGCACTGCCTTGACATAGGGACAGTGGTTGCAGATGAACATCACCAGCAGGCCGTTTTCGCCGCGGCAGGACTCGACCGACCAGGTTTTGCCGTCGACCCCGGGCAGGGAAAAATCGACGATGGGCTTGCCAAATTCACAAACGGGGGTTTCCAGACTGACCATAGTTACCTGCTTTCGGATTAACGGCGGCTGCCGAGAATAGCATTAAAGCAGCTATTCCGGTACTGTCGCCCATTCTGAACTTGCCGCCGGTTGCACAGTCAACTATAACGACCAAACCCGGTGAAAAAGGGCGAAAGCCATTGAAACCGGCCATTTCAGACCCCATTATATAGCTCTGACCTGGAATCGATGCTAAAATGGTCGATTCGGTCTATTATTTTCAATTATTTAGCGGCGAACATAAATGGTCACGAAGACAACGGAAAATGAGCAGCAATCACGTCTTAAAGTACTCATTGCCAAGGGCAAGGAGCAAGGCTACCTGACTTATGCTGAGGTCAACGACCACCTCCCTGAAGGCATCGTTGACCCTTCCCAGGTCGAAGACATTATCAATACCATTAATGATATGGGTATCACCGTGTGCGAAACCGCACCCGAAGGTGAATCCATTGTTCTTAGCGACAGCCAGGTCAGCGAAGCCGACGAAGAGACCACGGAAGAAGCGGTTGCCGCACTGGCATCGATTGAAACCGAACTGGGTCGTACCACCGACCCCGTGCGCATGTACATGCGCGAAATGGGCAGTGTCGAACTGCTCACGCGTGAAGGTGAAATCGAAATTGCCAAACGCATCGAAGAAGGTTTAAAGCAGGTGCTCGAAGCGCTGGCCACCAATCCGCACACCGTGGGTGTGGTGCTCAAGGAATGGGAAAAAATCGAAGCCGGAGAAACCCGCTTTACCGACCTGATTTCTGATTTCCACAAGAGTGACGAAGAACTCGACCGCCTGGCTGCCGAGGCACTGGAAAATGCCGCCAAGGAAGCAAAACTGGCCGCCGCAGGAAAAGCCAGTGAAAAACCGGACCAGGTCGATGAAAGCCTGGACATGGATAAAGTGAAAAAGCTGTTCACCAAGATAAAACGTGCACACACACGCACAGTGAATGCTTATGCCAAGGGTGACCAGAATGCCACTACCAAGGCACGCACTTCAATGGCGTCTGCTTTCCTCGGCTTCAAATACACTCCGTTGATTGTTTCCCGGTTGACCGTTGATCTGCACAAGACCATCGAGCGCATCCGTATGCTTGAGCGCCATATTCTTGATC
>JAASSE010000134.1 GCA_021768055.1 Gammaproteobacteria bacterium
CGGTGCGGCTGATGATTTATCCGGTGGTCGTTCGACCTTTATGGTTGAAATGACCGAGACGGCAAACATCCTGCATAACGCGACCGAACAATCGCTGGTATTGATGGACGAGATTGGTCGCGGCACCAGCACCTTCGACGGCCTGTCACTGGCCTGGGCCTGCGCCCACCATCTGGCAGTGAACAACCGGTCCTATACCCTGTTCGCAACCCATTACTTTGAGCTGACCGCACTGCCCGATGAAATGCCGGGCATTGCCAATGTGCACATCGATGCGGTCGAACACGATGACAAGATCGTTTTCCTGCACAATGTCAAACCCGGACCGGCGAACCAGAGTTATGGCCTGCAGGTGGCACAACTCGCCGGCGTACCGGCCAGCACCATCAACATGGCGCGCAAAAAACTGGTCGAGCTTGAACAGCATTCCGTTGAACAACACCAGGACAGCGGCCAGCTGGAAATGTTTTCCAGCCGCGCCCACCCGGTGCTGGACCGACTCAACGAACTGTCGCTGGAAAACGTAACACCGTTGCAGGCACTGGAACTGCTTTACCAGTTGCAACAGGATGCGAAAATCTGAGCCGATAATATGCTGACCAGTATCGCGATAAAGAATTACGCCATTATCGATGAGCTCGAGCTCGAGTTCGCCGATGGCCTGACCGCATTGACCGGTGAAACCGGTGCGGGCAAATCCATCCTGCTGGGTGCGCTCGGGCTGATACTGGGTGACCGCGCCGACAGCGGCAACGTCAAGCAGTTGCGTGACCATGCTGACATCACCGCGGTGTTTGACACGTCCAACATAAAGCCGGCATCCAACTGGCTGCGCGAACAGGAACTCGATGAAGACAACGAGTGCATCATTCGCCGGCGCGTTTCCAGGGATGGACGTTCACGTGCCTATATCAACGGCAACCCTGTCAACGTGCAGACATTACGCGAGCTCGGCGAATTGCTGATTGACATACACGGCCAGCACGAGCATCAGTCGTTGATGAAGCCGTCTGCACAGCGGCAGTTGCTCGATGACTATGCCAACCACCCCGCCTTAACCGACAGCGTTGCAGATAATTATGCACAGCTAAAGGAAACCGAAGCCGAACTGAAACAGCTGGAGCTGGACACAGCCGAACGCGACAACCGCATCGACCTGCTCAGCTTCCAGACACAGGAACTGGATGCATTGGCGTTAGGTGAAAAAGAATATGCCGAACTCAATGAAAAGCATGCGCGCATGGCTAATGCGGAAAAGATAACTACCAGCGTGCAACAGGCGCTGCAGGATCTGTATGAAAATGAAGAAGGCAGTATCGCCTCGCAACTCACGCATCATGCCAACGCGCTCGCTGAAATCGCGGAGATCGATGACTCATTGAAACCCGCCGTCGACATGCTGCAGGAAGCCGGCATCCAGATCGATGAAAGCATTTCCCTGCTGCGCAGCTATGCGGATTCCGTCGAACTGAATCCGAACGAGCTGGCTGTTATAGAGCAGCGTATCCAGAGCATCCTGGACCTGGCCAGAAAACACCGCGTCGAACCCGATGAGCTACCGACCACGCATGAACAGCTGGCGAACGAGCTCAATGCCATAACGCATGCAGATGAGCATCTTGAGAAATTACGACAACAGTTTAATGAACAGGAAAAACAGTACTTCGAGTCGGCGCAAGCACTGAGCGCGAGTCGCCGCAAGGCCGCAGCGAAACTCAATAAGGAAATCACGTCCGCGATGCAGACGCTCGGCATGAAAGGTGGCATGTTCAAGATAAATATCAACAGCGATGATACCGCTGTATCGATAAACGGTCTGGATCAAATTGAATTCACCGTCAGCGCCAATGCCGGACATGATTGCAAACCGCTGGCACGCGTTGCATCCGGTGGTGAACTGGCGCGAATTAGTCTTGCGATCCAGATGATCACCGCATCGCAATGCAGAATACCCACGATGATCTTTGACGAAGTCGACAGCGGTGTCGGTGGCGGTATTGCCGAAGTTGTCGGCAAGCAACTGCGATTGTTGGGTGCAAGCAACCAGGTGGTCTGCATCACGCATTTGCCGCAGGTGGCGTCACAGGCACATCAGCATTTGCGTGTACAAAAACAGTCCGAACAGGAACAGACCTACACCAATGTCATTCCGTTGAACACGGATGAACGTATTGAAGAAATAGCCAGGATGTTAAGCGGCGTTGAGATAACGGAGCAATCACTGGCGCATGCCGAAGACATGATCACGCGCGCGCAGGCCAGCTGACGTAAACTCGCCCTCGAAAAGCCTGGAGTCAGATATAAAAGCGTTATCGTTATAAATAACGCTTCAGCGCTTTAGGCTGGTGACACGTCCTCAGCCTGAAAACCTTTTTCTGTTTTTGTCACACTAAATTCGACCTGCTGGCCGTCACTCAATGAACGATAGCCATCACCACGAATCTGATTGTAGTGAACAAAAACATCTTCCCCATCTTGTCTTTCAATAAAACCAAATCCCTTGGCATTGTTAAACCATTTTACTGTACCGGTTTCACGTTCAGCCATTACCGCTCCGTTGTTCATTATAAAAAAACAAAGGGTATCTTAAATCAGCGTATATAAAGAAGACAATCAATTTATTTTGTTAAACATAAAATCTGAATATTAACATTAACTTAATAAGATGATGTCTTTTCAGGGCAGCACTTGACAGTTAACAGGCACAACAAATGCAATAACACCATGTTATCGCGCCTTTTTCATCAAGCTTGCAAACTAATTGTTGTTATTGTCAGTTTAGTTACTGTCTAATTCTGACAAGCGTTGACCAATCGTGAGGCGATTTCCGTCCGGATCGACGATATCAAATTCCTGCATATAAGCGGTATTATTGAGCGGGCTTACATCAAATCCTTTGGCATGCAGCAGGTGGCGCATGGCTTCGACGTCATCCGTATAAAAATACAGGCGGTTAAACGTGTTCGTATCATTGCTGCCAGACACATTGCCTGCCTCGAGCATCAACAGCGTATCACCGGACTGCAGGTAGGCCCACTCAAGACCTGCATCGCCGCTGCGCTTGCTCAGTACGACAAACTGCAGTGCCTGCTGGTAAAAAGAAAGGGAACGCTCGATATCAGAGCAGTTGATGATGGGTACGCTTCCGGTCAGGCGCATTGGTCAGTACTTGAGCAGTACCGAGCCCCAGGTAAAACCGCCGCCAAAGGCTTCAAGCATCAGGGTTTCACCTTTCTTGATGCGGCCATCGCGTACCGCAACATCCAGCGCAAGTGGTACCGATGCCGCCGAGGTATTGCCGTGCTTGTCGACGGTAATTACAACATGGTCCAGTGACATATTCAGTTTCTTCGCGGTCGCATTGATGATGCGGATGTTTGCCTGGTGCGGCACGAGCCAGTCGATATCACTTTTCTCCATGTTATTGTACTGCAGGGTTTCATCAACGATACGGCCCAGCGTGTTGACCGCCATCTTGAACACTTCATTGCCCTTCATGGTAATACCGCCGGAGCCTTCGAGAATCTCGCGCTTTCCGGTTGAGACACCGTACGTTACTGTGAGCAAGTGTTCATAACTGCCGTCAGCATGTAAATGCGATGAAAGAATGCCGGTTTCCTCATCAGCCTGCAGCACCACGGCACCGGCACCGTCACCGAACAGCACGCAGGTATTGCGGTCGGTCCAGTCGAGAATTCGTGACAGCGTTTCCGCACCGACCACCAATGCGCATTTCGCCGTACCCGCCTTGAAAAACTGGTCAGCAACACCGAGCGCGTAGACGAAGCCGGTACAAACGGCCTGCACATCGAACGCGGCACAGCCGTGAATGCCCAGGCGCTGCTGCAACAAACAGGCCGTGCTCGGAAATACACGATCAGGCGTGGTGGTCGCAACAATGACTAGATCAATTTTATCAACAGAAATGCCGGCGGCCTCGATGGCGTTTCTTGCCGCCTGCTCCGCGAGGTCAACCGTGTACTCTTTTTCGCCCGCAATATGGCGCTGCCGGATACCGGTGCGATCACGGATCCATTCGTCACTGGTATCAACCATGTTTTCAAGATCATGGTTGGTCAGTATCTTTTCGGGAAGATAGCTGCCGGTGCCTGTGATTCGTGCGTAACTCACGCTGATTTGCTCTCTAACAACGGCTGGATGTGTTGCTGGATCTGCTCGGGGACGGATTTTCTGATCTCGAGCAGGGCAATTTCGATCGCGTTGGCAAAGGCGTCAACGTCAGCACCGCCATGACTCTTGATGACAATGCCCCTGAGACCCAGCAGGCTGGCGCCGTTATAGGCACCCGGGTCAATGCGTTTTCTGAACGCGTTCAGAACCGGCAACGCAATCAGTGCTGCGAGTCGGTTATACAACCCTCGTTTGAATTCTTCTTTCATGTACTTGCTTATCAACTTGGCTACGCCTTCGGCCGTTTTCAGCGAAATATTGCCGACGAAACCGTCACACACAACCACGTCCACGGTATCACTGTAGATATCATCACCTTCGACAAAACCGATGTAATTCAGCGGGGCGTCGGCAAGGTATTCGTCTGCTGCTTTTACCTGTGCATTTCCCTTCATTGCTTCAGAACCGATGTTAAGCAGGCCGACGCGTGGTTGCGGCAAGTTGTCGATCGCCTCTGACAAAACGGAGCCCATTACCGCAAACTGGAACAAGTGCTCTGCGGTGCAATCCACATTGGCGCCGAGGTCAAGCATATGTGTATGACC
>JAASSE010000013.1 GCA_021768055.1 Gammaproteobacteria bacterium
CATCGAAAGCAATCGATTGAATATCATCCGGATCGACATAATCGCGGCCGTCGAGCCATGCGTGGGCACGCGCACAGCGGTCAATGGCAATAGTTGCACGCGGGCTGGCACCATACAGTGACCATTGTGCAAGGTCATCGCCATACGCGCCAGGTTTGCGCGTCGCCAGTACGATGTGCAACAAGTATTCTTCAAGATTATCTGCCATGTAAACCTGCAACACTTCGCGACGCGCATCGAAAATACTTTGTTGTGCAATTTTCTGGATGTGTTTTTCCTGCGCGGTGGTACCGTTTAGCGCTTCTTCGCGTGCCAATGAAAGAATTTCTTTTTCAGAGTCCGCTTCCGGATAGTCGATGCTGACGTGCATCAGGAAACGGTCGAGCTGTGCTTCGGGTAACGGGTATGTGCCTTCCTGTTCGATCGGATTCTGCGTTGCCATCACCATGTACAACTGAGGTAATTCATAAGTGATCTTGCCCACGGTAATCTGTCGTTCAGCCATGGCTTCCAGCAGCGCTGACTGTACTTTCGCAGGTGCGCGGTTGATTTCATCTGCGAGTATCAGGTTATGGAACAGTGGCCCCTGCTGAAATACAAACGATCCGTCCTGCGGTCGGTACACTTCGGTACCGGTGAGATCAGCCGGCAACAGGTCGGGGGTAAACTGGATGCGGTGAAAATCGCTTTCGATACCGTCGCTGAGCACCTTGACCGCCTTGGTTTTGGCCAGCCCCGGAGCACCCTCGACCAGCAGATGGCCGTCGCAGAGTAATGCTATCAGCATACGGTCTACCAGCGTTTCCTGGCCAATGATGTGTTGTTGTACGTGTTGCTTGAGTTGCTGGATGGCTTCCTGGTTGTTCATGAGTCCTGTTGCGCCTGGGGGAATCGGTTTTTGCTAGGGATTCTATCAGAGCTCAGTTCGATCTTATAAACCCGGTGAAGTTCCTCGCGTTTGCGGGTACAGTGGCAAGGGGGAAGGTACTGGGGCACAGGGCGGTAAGACGCTGTGCTCCAGCTAATGGCTGGCTTAATGTAAATAACTCAAGCCAGCGAAGAAAGACAGCGGCGTATTGTTGGTGGTGTTGCCGTAGAAATCGATCGTTGTCGAATATTCCTTGTCGAACAGGTTTTCAATTTTCGCTGTTGCTCTCCAGTGCCTGTCGATTTGCATGTCCGTCACCAGGTTGACAATACCGTAGCCGGCTAGCTCGATGGTGTTGGCCGAGTCGGCAAAGCGGCTGCTCTGTGCCAGCAGGTTGGCGCCGAAGCTGTAGCGGTTGATGTTGCGCATCAGGCTCAGCTTGAGCGTCTGTTTTGCCCTGTTTTGCAGTACCTTGCCGGTGACCTTATTGACCGGGTCGATTAGGGCCAGGTTGACCGAACCCGACCAGCCCGCCAGCAGGGTATCGAGTTCAAATTCGATACCGTCAATTTCAACTTCTTCCGCGTTTTCCACGCTGGTAAAGCTGGCATTGGTGACAATCAGGTTTTCGATTTCCGTGTGGAAAACGTGAATGTTCCACTGTCCCCAGATGCGCTCGCCGTGCAGAGAAATTTCTGTGGATCGCGATGTTTCCGGTTCGAGGTCCGGATTGCCGCTGAAAAACGGATCGTTAAAATATAATTCGTTGAAAGAGGGCGCCTTGAACGCGGTGCCGTAGGAGGCATTGACGCGCAGGTCACCGCGCACATCGTAGGACCAGGCAATGCTGCCAGTGCTGTGGTTGCCGAAGGCTTCGTTATCATCGATCCGGCCCGCCAGCTGTAGTTGATGGCGGCCAAATTTTTCCTGCACCAGCGCGTATGCGCCTAAATTGTCCCGTTCGGTTTCGGCATAGTCTGTGGTGCTTTCCACTTCGTCATTAATGTAATCAACACCGAATGCAAATTGTCCCGTTTGTCTGAACAGTACTTCATTCTGAAAACGCACCTGATCGCGTACTGTTTTAAAAAACGTGCGTTCAAATATGATATTGCCGGGATTAAAGAAATCGTTTGAATTTCTTCTGGTATCCAGCTCATCAGTGCTCTGGCCGATATCGAACATCATGTCCCAGTGGGGTGATGTGCTGGTGTTAATGCCAAGAGTAATGTTCTGCTGTACGAAATCTGACACGTTATCAAAGGTATCATTGTCGAACTCAGTGTCGCCTTCGGCGTGAATGAATCCGGCATGGATGTCGGTATTGGTCGTCCATGCATGCCTGATGTTGATATTGACACTATTACTGCTGTGGCCATCGTCATCATCTTCCGAATCATTGGTTACGTTAAAGCCGTCGGTTGAGTAATGTCCGGCAGACAGGTTAAAGCGGGTATGCTCACCGGTTAGACCCAGGGTTGCATCAACATCGATGGTGTTGTTCGTGCCATAACTGGCAGATGCCGTTTTTATGTCCCTGCCTTTCTTGGTGAAGATCTGGATCACACCGCCGATGGCTTCCGAGCCATAAAGTGATGAGCGGGGGCCGCGCACAACTTCAATGCGTTCAATCTGGCTGATCGGTACCAGTTCGAGTGCCGCGGTTCCGGTAGTCGCTGAACCGATGATGATGCCGTCGAGCAGTATCAGCACATGGTCGGAATTTGTGCCGCGCAGGAAGGTACTGGTTTGATGACCGGGCCCGCCGGTAGTGGAAAAATCCAGACCGGGCACCTGTTCGCGCAATAACTGCGGCAGCGACTGGCTTTGTGATTGCTGAATGTCTTCTTCCGTGATCACGCTGACAGGCGCCATGGTTTCATCGGTTGTCTGTGCGATGCGTGATGCTGTAATGATCGGGTGAAGTTCGGTTTCAGCCTGGACAGGCAAGTGTGCGGTTGCAGCCATGGCAATGAGCATGGCCGGAATACGGGCGTTTCCCATGAGTTCCTCCTGTGCGCGCCCCGCGCGATTTGTTGATAAGGTTCACTACGGGCCGGTATCCGGGCTTATGAGTGTCGTCAGACTTGCACATCTCCTTCCCATGGCCATGCCACAGTGGATAGCGGTGTGCTTTTACTCAATCACCGTTGCGGGGGCAGCGTCAGAATGGCAACATTCCAGTGTGCTCGAAATATTGTGCACTGACTTCCCGTTTAACCCGCGTGTATTGCGGGCACCTGCAGGAAGGCCGCAATTTACAGAGGCACTTGCAGCGGGTCAATATCCATAAAGGCTAACGATGGGCAATCGACTGACGAAAATCTACACGCGTACCGGTGATAAAGGTGATACCGGCATGGCGGATGGTTCGCGTGTTCGAAAAGACAGTGTGCTGATTAAAACACTGGGCGATATTGACGAGTTAAACAGTGTTCTGGGTTTGCTCCTCAATAGAACGGATGATACTTCGATCGTTGACACAATCCGGCAGGTGCAGAATGATCTGTTTGATCTTGGTGCAGAACTCAGTGCCTCGATCGACGTGCTGTCAGTCGATCATACAGACTGGCTGGAAAAGGAATTGGACAAAATGAACGAAAGCCTGCCGGCACTGAAAGAATTTATCCTGCCCGGCGGCGGCGAGGCGGCAGCGCTGTGTCATTTCGCACGCTCCGTGTGCCGCCGTGCTGAAAGAAGCCTGGTTGCATTGAACCAGGAAAGGGCGCTGCGCCCGGAGTTGCTGGCGTACATTAACCGTTTATCCGATTTCCTCTTTGTGCTGGCAAGAACGCTGACAAAGCTCAGCAGCGGTACGGAAGTGTACTGGCAATCAAAAAGAATAGCAGACAGTGAATAGTGAACAGTGTGAAAAAATATTTTATCTGTTCACCTGGCACTGTTAGCAATTAACCGTTTTTAAAATGCACATTGGCATCGACCTCGGCGGTACCAAAATCGAAGGCATTGCCATATCCGATGACGGTGAAGAACTGCTGCGCAAGCGTGTGCCAACACCTGCTGGTGGTTACCAGGCAACCTTGCAGTTCATCACTGAACTCGTTGCTGAAATTGAGTCATCATTGGGTCGTAAAGGGTCTGTTGGTATCGGTACGCCGGGCGCAATTTCCCCGCTTTCCGGTCTGTTAAAGAATTCCAACTCGGTGTGCATGAACGGTAAGCCCGTGTTCGAGGACCTGTCGAAATTGCTTGAACGTGACATCCGCATCACCAATGACGCCAACTGTTTTGCATTGTCAGAAGCGACCGATGGTGCCGCCGCCGGAGCAGAGGTCGTGTTCGGCGTTATTGTCGGCACCGGCACCGGCGCAGGTGTTGTTGTCAACGGCCATGTTTTGACAGGGCCCAATGCGATTGCCGGTGAATGGGGCCATAACCCGCTACCGTGGCCGCAGGCTGCAGAGCTGCCCGGGCCTGAATGCTATTGCGGCAAGCACGGCTGCATCGAAACCTTTCTGTCCGGACCCGGCCTGAGTCGTGATTACCTGGAGCAGTCAGGTGTAGCACTGGATGCCAGGGAAATTGTCAGGCTTGCCACCGAGGGTGACGAACAGGCCGAATCCTGTTTGACGCAGTATGAAGACCGAATGGCCCGGGCGCTGGCGCATGTCATTAACATACTCGATCCGACCGTGATCGTACTGGGTGGCGGTATGAGCAATATTGAAAGGCTGTATGTCAATGTGCCGAAGCTGTGGGGGCGGTATGTTTTTTCCGATGCGGTTGATACCAGGCTGGTTGTGCCGAAGTTCGGTGACTCAAGTGGAGTGCGTGGAGCAGCGTGGTTATGGTTAAATTAAATAACCCGTTAAGTGCGATTTACCGAGAATTGGCTGTGTTAGAATGATGTCACTGACGAAGAGGCATTGAGAACATCATGAATACAAGGCTGCTGACACTTTCACTGATCGTTTTTGCCATCGCGATGTTCAGGCTGCTGCCGCATCCACCCAATGTATCACCGGTCGCTGCGATGGCTTTGTTTGGCGGCGCCTATTTCGCCGACAAGCGCGTTGCTTTTCTGGTTCCCTTTATGGCGCTGTTGTTAAGTGACCTGATTATCGGTCTGCATGACACCATGATCTATGTTTACGGTGGCTTTGCGCTGACAGTCGCTATAGGTTTCTGGCTCAAAAACAACATGAACCTTACTCGTTTTGCATCTTCCGTGGTCGGCTCGTCCGTAGTTTTTTACCTGGTGACGAATTTTGGAGCATGGCTGAGCCACGGCAACCTGTATCCACAAACATTCGAGGGATTGATACAGGCATATGTTGCCGGCATTCCGTTCTTCCAGAATGCATTACTGGGCAACATCGTGTTTACCGCCTTGCTGTTCGGCGGCTTTATCACCCTGCAGAGGCGCGTGCCATCCCTGGCTGAAAGCAACTGATTTCTGCTTCCACGGCCGCAGCCGGTCTGCGATCAGGGCTTGATGCCAGTGCCTTTGTCTAACAGGCGCACGGCAAAAATAAACAGCCCCGTAATGAACAGTATGATAATAATAAACGCTGTTGTCAGATCAATATCCGTAACCCCCAGCAAGCCATAACGAAAAGCATTTATCATGTACAGGATAGGATTTGCCAGGGATGCGTTTTGCCAGAACTCAGGCAGCATATTAATGGAATAAAAAATACCGCCCAGGTAGGTGAGTGGTGTCAGGATAAATGTAGGAATGATACTGATATCATCAAAAGTTTTTGCATATACCGCATTTATGAAACCGCCCAAAGCAAACAGTATCGATGTCAGGATGAATACCGCCAGGGTTACGCTATAACTGTGGAAGCTGATCTTGGTGAAAAACAGGGAAACAATGGTTACCACTATACCAACGACAATACCGCGTAACATACCACCCGAAACATATCCGGCCACGATAACGTAATTGGGTAAAGGCGATATCATCATTTCTTCAACGCTGCGATGGAACTTGGCGCTGAAAAAGGACGATACGCAATTGGAATAGGCATTGCTGATAACCGACATCAATATAAGACCCGGAACGATGTAGTCGATATAACTAATGCCGTCGATATCCCCAATCTGCGAACCGATGAGTTCGCCGAATATAATGAAGTACAGGGCAACAGTGATCGCAGGTGGTACAACCGTTTGAATCCAAATGCGGATAAAGCGCAGGAATTCCTTGATGGTTATGGTTTTAAGAGCTGTGTATTGCGCGCTGAGTTTCATGGATAATCTTTATTGTTCATCATGGAAATAAACTGTTGTTCGAGCCGATTGCTTTTATTTTTCATGCTCTTCACATTGATATTGCACTCGCTTAATCTTGCATACAGTGAATTCATGCTCTGGCCTTTATGCAGGTCAACTTCCAGTGTGTGCTTGTCAAGCAACGTAATGTCGTAATCGCCGCAATCTGGAAGTGTTTCAAGTTCAGGCTCCACATAGAGCACAAAGCTTTCCATGCTTAACCGGTTGAGTAATGCTCGCATGTTGGTTTGTTCAACGGTAACGCCTTTGTCGATAATTGCAATGTTGTTGCAAAGACTCTCTGCTTCTTCAAGATAATGCGTCGTCAGTATAATTGTCGTGCCGTTGTCGTTCAGTTCACGCATAAATGACCACATCGAATGCCTGATCTCGATATCCACGCCAGCTGTCGGTTCATCCAGGATCAGCAGTTTTGGTTGATGAACCAGTGCGCGGGCGATCATCAACCGTCTTTTCATGCCGCCTGATAATTCACGGGCCATATCGAAACGCCGGTCCCATAGCTCCAATTGCTTCAGATAGGTTTCGGCACGTTGCGTTGCGATCGCTCGGGGTATACCGTAATAACCGGCCTGGTTGATCAGGATTTCGCCAACCGGCTCAAAGATATTGAAATTGAATTCCTGCGGCACCAGGCCGATATGCATGCGCGCCGCAGCCGGGTCTTTATCCAGGTCAACACCGTAGACAGTGACCTTGCCCGAGGTCTTGTTAATCAGCGAGCAGATGATGCCGATGGTGGTTGATTTACCGGCGCCATTGGGACCGAGCAGGGCGAAAAAATCACCCTGGTGGACCTCGAGATTGACACCGGACAGGGCTGCGACGCCGTTGCGGTAGGTCTTGTGAAGATTGTCGATCTGTAGAGCGTTCAAGCGTGCTTTCCGTTGATTTGTAAGTAATTGTTATTATTATACGTGGGGCATAGCCAGGGATTTCGATCAGTACCACGGGTATGGGGTTTACTTAAGTCATACGACCGTCTAATATTTGTAGACCAGCCGGTGAAACGGCGTAATTTACATGATAACTGAAGCACGATGGGAACCAAGGGCGACAATAATCGGGCACGTATCGTAGAAGCAGCTGACCAGCTGTTCTACAAGCGTGGTTACAACCAGACCTCGTTCAGTGATATCGCAGATATTACCGGTATCCCGCGTGGTAATTTTTATTATTACTTCAAAACCAAGGACGAAATTCTGTCTGCGGTGGTCGATGCGCGCGTCAAGCAATACCAGGCGGCACTCAACGATTGCGACAAGGCCAGCGACGACCCACGCGAACGGCTGCTTGCTTTTGCCGATATGCTGTCCTCCAATGAAGACACTATCGTCGAGTCCGGTTGCCCGATTGGCACACTGTGCTCCGAACTGGCCAAGGGCAACGGCACACTGCAGTCCAAATCGCGGGAAGTATTTGAAGTTGTGCGTGACTGGCTGGCCAAACAGTTTGCCGAACTCGGTTTTGATGATGCCGATGATCGCGCCATGGACATGCTGGCGCGCATGCAGGGTGTGTCGGTGATTTCCAGTGCATTCAAGGACAGCGCCTATTTAAAGCGCAGCATCAATGACCTAAAGGTCTGGATCAACGGCCTGACTCTGAACTAGGGTGGTTTGTTATGGATGCGTCGATCGAACAAAATTATTTAGATGCCTACAAGGGCAGGTTCGTGTCACTGATGCGCTGGCATCACCTTGATGAATTCTGGGGCTCCTTCAAACAGCAGGCTGATGATTGCTGGTACATCTATCATGTTGGTGATGAACCACCGCAGTCACCCGTTGACAGAAACAGCCTGAAGCGTTTCATAGATGAGGTCGATGTACTGCTGCACCAGGAACACGATGAAGATTATTGCGGCATCGTGTACACCGACAGCAAAGAAAACCCGTCCTACGTAAAAATCTTTGATCCGAATAACCTCGGTGTGTCTTGCGGTTACAGTGAAAAACCGCCGTTGCCGGGCTGGATTCTGTCACGCATTCCGCCGATCGAACTGGAAGATGCGCTGTACCCGCCCAATAACCGCAGGCACTGGTGGCAGCGCATATTTGAATAGTCACCTTAAGCCTTGGTTTTTCTCCAGCGCCTGAGATATTCCAGGGCTGCGTCTCGGCTAGTAATGGTTGTGTCTGTTCTTCTTCAAATCAGGAAGTGATTATTCCTGTATCAACTGCATTATCAGCTTTTCAACTTCAGGATGGTCGAACTCACGTCCACCGATGGCGCGGTAGCGCACCATGCCCTGCTTGTCGATAAGAAAGGTGGTCGGTAAACCGACAACACCGAAGCTGTTGGATACCTTGCTGTCCTTGTCAAACAGGATGGTAAAAGTTGGGTCAACTTCGAGCTGACCGATGTAGGCGAACACGTGATCACCGTCTTCCATCTGGTTGACTGCGAGCACCTTGAAGCTTGCGCTGTCGAGTTTCTGGTGCAGGCGTTCCATTGAAGGCATCTCGCGGCGGCACGGTGGGCACCAGGTGGCCCAGAAGTTGAGTAATACAACCTTGCCACGCAGATCCCTGAAACTGTGTTTTTCCTCATCCATATCCTCGAGCGTGAAATCCGGTGCCGGTACTGGCTTGGGTAAAGGCGTCAGGTTGTAGCCGAGCTTGGGCTGGTCATCCCACGCGGCATATACAGGAGAGATCGCTACACAGACCAATACTGCTATCAGTGCGATAAATGTTTTAGTTGTCAGGTAATGTGATTGATTCCGGTGCACAGCTCATGCCCTTAATTGTGTCGATATATTCTATACCGTCAAGCTTCCATTTGTATGTGAAATCAAATTTACTTTCCCTCGGCAGCTTGACCGTGGTAAAGCCTTGTTGCCAGTCACCGACATAAAACGTGCCTTTGTCGGGTAACAGTGTCCACGAGAATGTAACACCGGCTTTTCGCCATTGTGCCAGCCATTCTGTTTTGGTTTTTACTTTATGCTGTTTGCCACTAGTATCAGTGTAGTACCAGGTGCTGACATCGTATGTGAGTGTCTTGTCAGACGTGTTTTTAATGACA
>JAASSE010000135.1 GCA_021768055.1 Gammaproteobacteria bacterium
AATGAAATGCAACTTGTTGAATTAAGTGGATTATTGTCGTGCTTGTTACGGTTATATGACAATCGACTTTAAGTCAAAAAAGCGCTATTTGATGTCCTAACTGCGCTATTCATGCTAATCTTGGTTTATCAATAACTGATCAAGGACCTAATGGCGCGCAAGCTGTACATCAAGACATTCGGCTGCCAAATGAACGAATACGACTCGGACAAGATATCCGACGTATTGGCTGAATCCCACCATCTTGAACTGACCAACAACCCGGAAGAAGCCGATGTGCTTCTGCTAAACACCTGCTCAATTCGTGAAAAGGCCCAGGAAAAGGTCTTCTCCCAACTCGGTCGCTGGAAAACCTGGAAACAGCACAGGCCTGATCTGGTGATTGGTGTGGGTGGTTGTGTTGCCAGCCAGGAAGGTGATGCAATCCAGCAACGTGCACCGTATGTAGACATGGTATTCGGACCACAGACCATTCACCGTTTGCCGGACATGCTGAACAATGTCGGCAAGACAAAACAACATGTGGTTGATATCAGTTTCCCCGAAATCGAAAAGTTCGATCACTTGCCTGCGCCTAAAGCAGAAGGTCCAACCGCGTTTGTCTCCATCATGGAAGGCTGCAGCAAGTACTGCAGTTTCTGCGTGGTACCGTACACGCGCGGTGAAGAAGTCAGCCGCCCGTTCGATGATATTCTTGATGAGGTCATGCGCCTGGCGGAACAGGGTGTGCGTGAAATCAATTTGCTGGGGCAGAACGTGAACGCTTACCAGGGCGTGATGGATGACGGTGCCAATGAAGAAGAACTCAGGGCTGACCTGGCATTGCTGATTGAATACATTGCGGCTATTGATGGTATCGACCGTATTCGTTTTACCACGTCACATCCACTTGAATTCTCCGACTGCCTTATACAGGTGTATGCTTCTGTACCGGAGCTGGTGAGTTTTATTCATTTGCCAGTCCAGTCCGGGTCTGATCGTGTACTGGCTGCAATGAAGCGAGGTCATACTGCGCTCGAATACAAGCACATCATTCGCCAGCTGCGCAAGGTGCGTCCGGATGTTCACATTTCATCCGACTTTATCGTCGGTTTCCCAGGTGAAACAGAACAGGATTTTGCGGACACCATGCAACTGATCGATGACATTGGTTTCGATCAGTCGTGCAGTTTTATATACAGCGCACGACCGGGCACACCGGCCGCGGATCTGCCTGATTCAACTCCGTTGCAAGAGAAGAAACATCGGCTTGCACAGTTGCAGGACGTTATTGCATCGAATGCAGAAAAGTACAGCAAGGCAATGATAGGTACTATTCAGCGCGTACTGGTTGAAGGCGTGTCACGTAAAAGCGATAAACAGATTAGCGGCAGAACCGAAAACAATCGCGTGGTTAATTTCGACGGCGATGCAGAATTAGCGGGAAGTTTTGTTGATGTGAAAATTACCGCTGCGTTTCCGAATTCACTACAGGGTGAAATAGTCGCCTTTGCTGAAGAAGAACATGAGCGCAAACTTGCCTGATCCATACCTGTCTAATTTTCTAACATGTCAATCAAAGAGGTGAATAACCTGGACTTCGAACTCGTACCTACTGACAACAGCCGCCTTGCCAACCTGTGCGGCCAGTTCAATGAACATCTGCATCAGCTCGAATCATTTTTTGATGTAGATATTTCCTGTCGCAGTAATCACTTCCATGTTGAAGGCCGTGATGAGAATCAACAGGCTGCTATGGACGCTATCAAAACGCTTTATGATGTTGCCGACAGGGAAACATTAACACCGTCATCGGTTCAACTGTATTTGAACGAAACCAATGGCGCCAGCGACATCAGCAGTAAAGAGAAAGATGAACAATACCGCTGGAGTGTGAAAACCAGTAAGACCACGATCAAGGGTCGTGGCAAGAACCAGGTGGCTTATCTTAAGCAGATCAAGACACTGGATCTGACGCTGGGCATCGGACCTGCCGGTACCGGCAAGACCTACCTTGCCGTAGCCAGTGCGGTCAATGCGCTGGAGAATGATGATGTCGAACGCCTGGTGCTGGTCAGGCCTGCGGTTGAAGCGGGTGAGCGCCTCGGCTTCCTGCCGGGCGATCTGGCGCAGAAAATCGATCCTTACCTGCGGCCGATGTACGACGCACTGTACGAGATGATGGGATTTCAGAAGGTCGCGAAGCTGATCGAACGCAATATCATCGAGATAGCGCCTTTGGCCTATATGCGCGGCCGCACCCTGAATGATTCGTTTATCATCCTGGACGAAGCCCAGAACACGACCATCGACCAGATGAAAATGTTTTTGACCCGCATCGGTTTCGGCTCAAAAGCAGTTGTCACTGGTGACATAACCCAGGTGGACTTGCCGCGAGACAAGATGTCGGGACTTCGCCACAGTATGCATTTATTGAAGAACATTGAAGATATTGGTATTACACAGTTTGAAGCGTCAGATGTTGTCAGGCATCCGCTGGTCAAGAAAATTGTCGATGTTTATGAGAAGGAAGATTCCGGTTAATGCCAGTCATAATTGAAATGTCTGTTTCAGAATCCATTGAATCCGAAGAGGATGACATACCGGACCAGAGCGAGTTACAACTTTGGGCTGACAAGGCCTGCCTGTGTGACGACCAGGTGACAGCAAGCGTTCAGATTGTCAGTTCCAGTGAAATGCAGGAGCTTAACCGAACCTGGCGCGGCAAGGACAAGCCAACCAATGTACTCTCATTCCCCATGCAATCATCTACATCCTGGCCCGAAGAAGCAGGTATTAACACGCTGGGCGATATCGCCCTGTGCGCAAAAGTGATCAATACCGAGGCGCGGGAACAGCACAAATCTTTAGATGCACACTGGGCTCACATGATTGTGCACGGCATGCTACACCTGCAGGGCTATGATCACATTGAAGAAAATGAAGCAGAAAAAATGGAGACACTGGAAGTGCGCCTGTTAAGTGAACTTGGCTACGACAACCCGTACCGGGAAATCAGCGGATAGACTTAAATGAACAAAACAGAAAACAAGACATCCCTGTTCAAACGCCTCTTTTCCTTTTTTAGAAAAGGTGAAGATGAACGTAACAAGCTGCTGGACAAGCTACGAAAAGGACAGGAAGAAGGTGTGATCGACATGGATGCATTATTCATGATTGAAGGCGTGTTCCAGGTTTCTGAAATGCGCGTGCGTGACATCATGGTGCCGCGTTCACACATGGTGGTTATTCAGGAAGACCAGAGCATCGAGAAGATGCTGTCAGTCGTATCATCATCCGGCCATTCACGGTTCCCGGTAATCGACGAAGGGCTGGATGAAATAGTCGGCATACTGCTGGCAAAAGACCTTGCACACTACAGTGATGAAGCCAGTCGAAAGTCATTCGAATTGAAAGATATTTTGAGGCCCGCTGTTTTTGTGCCGGAAAGCAAGCGCCTGAATGTCTTATTAAAGGACTTTCGAACAAGCCGTAACCACATGGCCGTGGTGATCGATGAATACAGCGGTGTCGCCGGTCTGGTAACCATTGAAGACGTGCTCGAACAGATTGTCGGTGAAATCGATGATGAACATGATGCCGCTGACGCCGAAAACATCCGCCGTCATGGTTTTCAGCGCTATACCTTGCGAGGCCTGACGCCGATCAACGAATTCAATGCATTTTTCGGTTCGCATTTCAGTAATGATCAGTTTGACACGGTTGCCGGCCTGATCCTTAACGAACTCGGTCACATGCCGGAGCGTGGTGAAGAAGTGACGATCGAGAACTTCCAGTTCAAGATCATCAGTTCCAGTTCAAGACGTATTAACAATCTGCAGGTCACGCTGTTGCCAAAAACAGAATCCGTATCTTCAGGCGTAGCCTGACGCAACAGGCGCCCATGTCTTCAAATAAAGTCATAACTGCGATGCTGGAAACACATCGTTGGCCAGCCATGCTGACGACGTTCGTGGCGGGGTCGTTAATGACACTGGCTTATGAACCCGTTGGCCTCAGCCTGCTGATGTTCCCGCTGATGGCGGTGCTGCTGTATCACTGGTTGCAGGCGACGCCTTCACATGCATTCCTGCACGGCTGGCTGTTCAGCCTCGGCGCCAAGTGCAGCGGTATCAGCTGGATATTTTTCAGCCTGCACTACCATGGCGGCATGCCGGCGATCATGGCCGTTGTCATGATCTTTTTGCTGTCGGCTTATTTATCGTTCTATTTCGGTTTGATGGCTTACGTGATCAACCGCTTCTGCCAGGCCAGCGACGTGGTCAAGCTGTTCATCCTGTTTCCGATCGGCTGGCTGCTGGCCGAGTGGCTCAGCAACGTGGTGATGACCGGTTTCGCCTGGATGCAACCGGGATATACGCAAATCGATTTGCCGCTTTCGGGTTATGCGCCGGTAATGGGAAACCATTTTGTCGGTGCGCTGGTGGTCTGTTCGGCCGCATTAATGCTGCTGCCTTTCAAGCGGAAAGTATCCTGGCAAAAAGCCGGGTTTGCGGTCGCAGTGATCTGGATTGCCGGGTTTGGATTAAAACAGGTCAGCTGGACAGAAACCGCAGGTGATGACATCGATGTAGCCCTGATTCAGGGTAATGTGCCGCAGGAAGTTAAATGGAAAAGGCATATGCACCGTCCGACGCTGGAGCTGTACCGCGATCTCACACTGGAAAACAAGGATGCAGATTTGATTATCTTGCCCGAGACCGCGATACCGGATTACAAGCAC
>JAASSE010000136.1 GCA_021768055.1 Gammaproteobacteria bacterium
GGGCTTTAACAAAGAGCCCAAGAGATGATGAAAAGGTAGAGTTCAAAACATAATTTTTGGGTCTACTGCAACTGCAATTGCAAACTTATAAACTCTAGGAGTTAACACAAATGCCTACTTTTGTACGTACTGAGAAGTGTGACGGATGTAAAGGTCAAGACCGTACAGCTTGCATGTACATCTGCCCACACGACCTGATGAAGTTGGACAAAGATGGTTCTGAAACTGGTCATGCCATGAAGTCTTACAATCAGGAACCCGAGCAGTGCTGGGAATGCTATTCCTGCGTGAAAATCTGCCCACAAAACGCTATCGAAGCGCGTCACTATGCTGACGTTGTACCTCTGGGCGGCTCTGTGCAGCCTCTGCGCGGTACTGATTCCATTATGTGGACCATCAAGTTCCGTAACGGCAACATGAAACGCTTCAAGTTCCCGATTCGCACAACCGCTGAAGGTTCTATCGATCCTTATGCTGGTAAGCCTACTGCTGACATGAGCAAGATCGAAGAACCTGGTTTCTTCTGTCAGAACAACGGTTACCGTGCAGGTGATCCAAGCGAACTGATCAACAAGTAATTTAACGAGGTTTATAAAATGGCTGAATTTGGTAATCCTGAAGTCATCGAAGAAGATCTAGATATTCTTCTTATTGGTGGCGGTATGGCCTGCTGCGGCACAGCGTTCGAAATCCCACGCTGGGCAGAAGGTACAGACCTTAAAATCAAGCTGGTAGACAAGGCTGCTATGGACCGTTCTGGTGCTGTTGCACAAGGCCTGTCTGCTATTAACACTTACATCGGTTCTGAGCAGGATCCTGCTGACTATGCTCGCATGGTTTCTAATGACCTGATGGGTATCACCCGTGATGACCTGGCATATGATCTGGGTCGCCACGTTGATGAATCTGTTCACCTGTTCGAAGAATGGGGTCTCCCAATCTGGAAAACTGATGAAAACGGTGAGCGTCACGACGGTTCCAAGGGCATGACTCCTCTGGCCGACGGTGGCAAACCAGTACGTTCTGGTAAGTGGCAGATCATGATCAACGGTGAATCCTACAAGTGGATCGTCGCTGAAGCTGCTAAGAAAGCTCTTGGTGTTGATCGCATCCAGGAACGTATCTTCATCGTTAAGCTGGTTAACGACAAGAACGATCCTAGCCGCATCGCTGGTGCTGTTGGTTTCTCAACTCGTGAAGACAAGATTTACGTATACAAGGCTAAGGCTATCCTGCTTGCTGCCGGTGGCTGCGTAAACATCTTCCGCCCACGTTCTGTTGGTGAAGGCACCGGTCGTGCCTGGTACCCAGTATGGAACGCAGGTTCAACTTACTCAATGGCTGCTGAAGCCGGCGCAGAGCTGACCTTGATGGAAAACCGTTTCGTACCTACCCGTTTCAAAGACGGTTATGGCCCTGTTGGCGCCTGGTTCCTGCTGTTCAAAGCCAAAGCAACTAACGCTTTCGGCGAAACCTACATGGACCGCAACAAAGAATTGCTGGACGACTATCCTCCATATGGTCAGGCTGCCGTTCCTGCTTCATGTCTGCGTAACCACCTCATGCTGAAGGAAATGAGAGAAGGTCGTGGTCCTATCTGGATGGACACCGTAACCGCTCTTGCTAACCTGCGTGAAACGCTGTCACCTCGTGAAGTTAAGCACCTGGAAGCAGAAGCATGGGAAGACTTCCTCGACATGTGTGTTGGTCAGTGTGGTATCTGGGTTGGTGAAAACGTCGAGCCTGAGAAGAAAAACTCTGAGCTGATGCCTACCGAACCGTACCTGCTGGGTTCTCACTCTGGCTGCTGCGGCATCTGGACTTCCGGTCCTACTGACGTTGGTGCACCGACAGAAGAAACAGAAGCTGGCGTTCCTGAGCACCTGCCTTCTGGCTGGAACTGGGGCTACCGTGGCATGACCACTGTTAGCGGTCTGTTCACTGCTGGTGACGGCGTTGGCGCTTCTGGCCATAAGTTCTCTTCTGGTTCACACGCCGAAGGCCGCATGTGCGCCAAGTCAATGGTTAAGTACTGCCTGGACAATGCTGATTTCACACCAGAACTGGATACTTCAGTAGAAGATCTGGTTGCAGAAATCTACAAGCCTGTTCGTACTTACCTTGAGCACAAGGACTACACCACAGCAATCGACGTTAACCCTAACTACATCACTCCAAAAATGCTGCAGTTCCGTCTGCAAAAGATCATGGACGAATATGTAGCTGGTGTTGCTACTTACTACACAACCAATGCCGAAATGCTGAAAGTTGCTGGTGAGAAGCTCGACATGCTGAAAGAAGACGCTGAGAAGATGCGTGCGAAAGACCTTCACGAACTGCTTCGTGCATGGGAAAACTATCACCGCATCCTGACAGCTGAAGCTCACATGAAGCACATCGAATTCCGTGAGGAATCTCGTTACCCCGGTTTCTACTATCGTGCAGACAAGAACTTTGTCGACGAAGAAAACTGGCACTGCTTCGTTAACTCAATCTATGACAAGAACACCAAAGAGTGGACATGCTTCAAGCGTGCTCACGTTGACCTGGTCGACAAGTCTAAGCTGTTCAAGTAATCACTTTTACAGTTGGGTTAAGGAAATCCGGGTGGTCATTGGCCACCCGGATTTTTTAATTAGGGGCAATCTATTATTTGCTCCATACCTTCGTTAAATAAGGTTTTGTGATTCTCATGTATTGGTATATACACTCCGAGTCCCAAAACCTTATTTGCCTCGGTCTGAAGCAACTACTGAATTGCTGAAGACATGAAAGAAAAAACTATTAAATGGTGACGCCATGAGCGACGATAAATTCGAATTTGAACTTCCATATAGCACCCCGGTAATGCCTGTTCGTCTTGAACTCAATGACGAACTGAAGTTTCGTTGTCATCGCGGCGTATCATGCTGGAACGAATGCTGTTCACATGCCGATGTGACGCTCGCTCCTTATGACATCATTCGACTGAAAGACCGCCTTGGTATGGACTCCAGTGAATTCCTGAAACAACACACCGTACCCTTCCAGCTGGACGCACACGGTGTACCCGGTCTCAAACTGCGCACCAACGACGACGGCGCCTGCCTGTTTATGCAGGAAGAAGGCTGCAGTGTATACAGCGATCGCCCTACCGCCTGCCGCTATTACCCGTCCGGTGTGCTCTCGATGAAAGCCCAGGACGAACCCACAGATGAGATGCATTTCCTGCTGGTAAAGGAAGACCATTGCAAGGGACACGAAGAAGACCACTTCCAGACCATTGCCGAATTCAGAAAGGAACAAGGTGTTGAAGAATACGATGATCTGAACAGAGAGTGGTACCAGATCATTTTAAAGAAAAAATCTACCGGCCCTGCAATTGGCAAGCCTTCCGAAATGAGCCTGCAGATGTTTTTCATGGCCAGTTATGATATCGATCGTTTTCGTCGTTTTGTGATGAGTGATGCCTTCATAAAAATGTACGATTTATCAGATGAAGAGTATGACGAACTCGAAAAAGACGATATCGCATTGATGCAATTCGGTTCCCGCCTGATGAAGCAGGTGTTTTTCGGTGAGATGAGCATCAAGGAACGCGAAGGCGCATGGGAAAAACGCATCGAAGAGCGCCGCGAAATTCTGGAGTATCGCAAACAGGCCGAAATCGCCGAGCACCAGCGCAAGCAGGAAGAAGCCCGCAAAGCTGCGCTGGAGTCAGGTAGCGGCACTGACAAAGACCACTGATCAACGATGGGCGTGAGTACGGCAGTCAAGGTCGGCATTCTGTCCGATACCCACGGCTTCCTGGATTCAAGAATCGCCGATATTATCCGCGACTGCGACTATGCCATCCATGCTGGCGACATCATGGGCGCACAGGTGCTCGAACAACTACAGCCGCGCAACACGGTAGTCGCTATTGCGGGCAACAATGATTTCCCTGCGCTGTGGGACAGATCTGAAGCAGCTGTCGTGTCTGCACTACCGAAGACAGCACAGCTGGAACTGCCGGGTGGCATAATCAAGGTCGAGCACGGCCACCGTTTCGGCGCGTACCCTGATCATGAGCAACTCAGGTGGGACCATGCTGAAGCACGGCTGATTGTTTATGGTCATACCCATAAACGCATAATTGACCGGGATGCCGAACCCTGGGTCGTCAACCCAGGCGCTGCGGGCAGGGAAAGAACCAAGGGTGGTCCTTCATGCCTGGTTCTTGATGCAAGTGAAACAGAGTGGACGATTGAAACTGTTTTATTCGCCGATAGTGCAGTGGCGTAATCCGGTCGTTGGCCGTTCGTCGTTGATCAAATGATTATCTGACTACTGACGAATGGCCAACAACCAATAACAACTAGACCTTTATATAAATCCAGCCTTTGTTCAATCGCTCGGATATCAGTTCCTGGGCTGTATGCTTTGTTTTAACCTGGGGTATCATCACAACTTCCCGACCTTCCTTTTTCTGTACCTTGTCTATTGATCTCAGGCATGCGTACAGCGATACATTGTCATTACTTTCCAGGATATTTTCGATGCGACCGAGATACGGTGATACGCCTACGCGCAACATATTGATACCTTCCTTATAGGTAACAATATCCAGCTTCATGGGTGTCCCTGCATCCCTGTAACTGGTCAGTAACTGCTCTGCCTCATCCAGTGCTGATTTGACCGAGCGAATATCACCGGTTGTCACATGCAATATGATCCTGCGTTCACTCCTGTCAAC
>JAASSE010000137.1 GCA_021768055.1 Gammaproteobacteria bacterium
CACACCTGGGCCACCATCATGGTAAGCAAGGCATAGGATGCGATATTGAAAGGCACGCCAAGAAATATATCCGCGCTACGCTGATACAGCTGGCAGGATAGTTTTCCATCAGCCACGTAAAACTGGAACATCATGTGGCACGGTGGCAGCGCCATGTTCTCAATTTCACCCACGTTCCATGCATTCACGATTATTCGGCGTGAATCGGGTGTATTCCTGATCTGATCGATCACCTGGCTGAGCTGATCGATATGGCTGCCATCTGCTGTCGGCCAGGAACGCCACTGGTAGCCATACACCGGACCGAGATTGCCGTCTTCATCGGCCCACTCGTTCCAGATGCTCACACTGTTGTCCTGCAGGTATTTGATATTTGTGTCGCCGCTGATAAACCACAGCAGTTCGTGAATGATGGATTTTAGATGGCACTTCTTGGTAGTGACCAGCGGGAAGCCATCGCCCAGGTCAAAGCGCATCTGGTGGCCGAATACCGATAAGGTTCCCGTGCCGGTACGGTCTTCTTTCCTGTTACCGTGGTCGCGTACGCGGCGCATCAGATCGAGGTATTGTTGCATAAGTGTATTGTTACCTGGCAGGTTCAGATTTCATTGCTAGCCAGAAAACGACTATACCAAAAATGATCATCGGGAATGACAGCAACTGCCCCATGGTCATCCATTCAAACGCGATAAAACCCAGGTGTGCATCCGGAGTGCGGTAAAACTCGGTAATAAAGCGGAAACAACCGTAGCAAAACATGAACACCGCGGAAACCGCCATCACTGGCCTCGGCTTGCGGGAGTACCACCACAAAATCAGGAACAGCAGCAGTCCTTCGGTCAACGCCTGGTACAGCTGGGAAGGATGGCGCGGCAGCTGGTCTACGAACGGGAATACCATGGCCCACGGCAGATCTGGGTCCGCCACCCGGCCAACCAGTTCGCCGTTGATGAAATTGCCGATGCGTCCCAGACCCAGTCCGAGCGGCACCCACGGCGCAATAAAATCCGAGACCTCGAAAAAGCCCATGCCGTGCTTGCGGCCATACCAATACAGCGCGATAAATACGCCCAGCATACCGCCGTGAAATGACATACCACCCTGCCAGATGTAGAAAATGGACAAGGGATTTTCGATAAAACCGGAGAAACCATAAAACAGGGTATACCCCAGGCGGCCACCTAGTATGACGCCCAGCGCCCCGAAAAATATAATGTCCTCGACCATTTTTCTCGTCCAGCCGCGCCACAACTGTTTGGACCGCTGGACACCATAGATCCAGGCACCGAGAAAACCAAACAGGTACATCAGGCCATACCAGTGTACTTTGACGGGGCCTAAAGAAATCGCGACAGGATCGATATCGGGGTAGATCAACATGGGATGTGATCTTAACAGATCACATCCCGCGTACTAGGCCCCGGCTACCAGTACCTGGTAGCTGCCTTGATACGCGCAACGCTGTTTTCTATTACAATCACATATCCCAGACATGTTACTGATTACCAAGAACTTTCCAGGTTGTCATGAAGCAGCACACTGAGGCCGGTAAAAACCTTACTTGGCCAGGATTATTGTTACTGGCATTCTGCCTGGTACCTCGCCAGGCTGTCGCTGACCATCTTGATACGCTGCCCGCGTACTGGCAACAACGATTACTGCCGGTCGTCCTGGTTGATGTAAGTCCGCTGAAGCCCGATGAACAGAAAGCGATAAAACAGGCACGGCACAAAGTTGATGCTCTGCTCGCCACCACCAACCCCGAGCCACAGGAACTGGCAGCCGGATTCGGCAGGCTTGGTAACCTGTACCTGGCACACGAACTCATCACCAGTGCAGATGCCTGTTACCTCAACGCGATCAAGCTGCAGCCTGACTATTTTCCCTGGGCATACTATTCAGCCTACCTCGCCCAGAAACTCGGCAAAATGCACACGGCAGTGCCCCGTTACAAAAAAGCCATTCAGCTTGACCCTGCCTACCTGCCGGCCCTATACCGGCTTGCCAATGTCTATCTGGAGCTGAACCGTCTCGATGAAGCCGCAAGGCTCTTCAGGTCGGTGATCCACGATCCTGATCTTATGGCCGCTGCTCACTACGGACTCGGCCAGGTACATCTGACTAAACGTGAGTATGACAAGGCAGCAGAACATTTCGGTCGCTCACTGGAACTTCAGCCTGAAGCTACACAAACACATTACCCGCTGGCATTGTCTCTTCGTGCGCTCGGTAATAAACAACTTGCAAAACAACACATGGAGAAATCCGGCCGTCAGAATATTGTTATCAAGGATCGTCTTGTTGATGCACTGGAAGCACTCAAGGACCCGGCCCGGAGGTATTTCGTTCAAGCCATGATCGCTGTCGTTGACAAAGAATATAAAAAGGCTGTTAACGCATTAAAATCAGGTCTTGAATACGAACCGGATAATACCGCAGCAAGAACCAGTTATGCCCGTGCGCTGTACCTCAGTGGTGACAGAAAGCAGGCACGTATTCAACTGCAACAGGTTGCTGAAAAAGATCCCGATAAAACACTTGCTCTTTTTATGCTTGCATTGCTCGAAGACGAGGAAAACAATGAACAGTCAGCAATAACACTGTACAGGCGCACTCTCGAGATCGATCCAGCGCACGAAGGCGCCAATTTTTTTCTTGCCAACCACTATCTGAGAGACAGGGATCACCCGGCTGCAATCAGGCATTACAAAGCAGCACTGGAAACCAACGGGAAAAACCTGTCAGCGCGTACATACATGCTTATTGCAATGATGAGCTCGGGTGCACCCGACAAGGAAATTCTTTCACTGGCAACAAATATCTCGAATGAGGCGCCGGGCCTGCTCACGGTAAAGCGCATCCAGATACTGTTGCTTGCACTAAGCAAACAACCCGATACACGTGATACAGCTGAGGCGGTCAAACTTGCGGATCAGTTTTATAACAACGCTAACTACCCGCCAAACCTCGAACTACTGGCACTGGCCACTGCAGCAAACGGCAACTTTGAACTGGGCACTCGATACATGCGAAACGCGCTGGAGCAGGAGAAAAAATTCAGCAAGAGCATGAATATGAAACGCATGACACATCACCTGAAGTTACTGGACAACAAAAAACTACCTGCGCTTGACTGGAAAGTTGAGCTTGATCACATGATGCCGCCTCGAACCAGCGCACTGGCAGTAATTCGAGATTACCCCGATGCCAACCCGATATAAACAATAATACAAACAACAACACACCCAAACGGGTGCGTTGCATTTGTTGAAACCGGTCGGTTTTACGGGATTCAGGCAGTACTGCAAATCCCGGTGTTATTAGTATCCCGGATAGTAATATCCCGGTTGAGACGGATACGCCGGTTCAGCCGGAGCTGTCGTTGACTCAGCAGGTGCCGTCGATTCTGTCGTGCCAGTTGCGCCATAAGGATCCTGTGCACCATAAGGATCCTGATAATATCCGCCATAGGGAGCACCACCATAGGGAGCACCACCATAGGGAGCACCACCATAGGGAGCACCACCATAGGGAGCGCCGCCGTAACCACCATAGGGATAGCCGTAGCCTCCGTAAGGACCGTAACCGCCATACCACGGACCACCGCCATACCAGGGACGATCCCAGTAATCGTCATCGTCATCCCACCATGCCTGCGCTTCCGGAGTAGAAATCAACATGGCAGAGCCGGTAACAAAAGCAAAAACAAGCGTCAGGAATATCTTCTTCATTTAAGTCATCCTCCTGTATTGGAACCGTTGTGTTTACAGCAGAAACAATAATACAACGAAAAAGGCGGCCGATTAAATAACTGAATTTACGCTTTTTTGATCCACATCAAGCCATCTCCAGGTACTAGGTACTAGATACTAGGAGCTAGGATTTATCATAATGCCAGCAGGACGATTGATATGCCTACTGCAGTCTACTGCTTGAAACAGACCTGTGTGGTGTTTTAAAGAAAGCCGCGCTATTGCACTTTATGTCTCATGTTTTTCCTAGTACCTGCTGTAGGCACGGAATATTTCCATTACAATTGCCCGGATTCCGGACAAGCTACTGATTAATAGGAATATACACAGATTTTCGTGAGATAACTCCAGCCATAACAATGCGTAATGTCCTGACAGGTTTATATCTTCTTTTACTCACTGCAACGAGCCCCCAGGCTACTGCAGACAATCTAGTGAACCTCCCCTCGCAATGGCAGCAGCTTTTACAGCCTGTTCCCGAAGTGGACATTTCACCCTTAAAACCCGGAGAGCAGGCTGCCATCCAGGAAACGCGAAAAAGGATTGATTCACTACTGGAAAACACGGCAACTGACAGGAAGTTACTGGCCTCTGATTACGGGAAATTGGGAGGTCTGTACCAAGCCTATACACTCTATACCAATGCAGACACCTGTTACCTGAATGCCATTCAGTTGCAACCCTCGCATTTTCCGTGGTATTACTATTCAGCATATGTTGCCCAGGATGAAGGCAACTTACAGGAAGCCGTCGGTCGTTATAAAAAAGCCCGCAGGCTCGACCCCGACTACCCCCCTGCTCGATACAGGCTTGCAAATGCCTACCTTGAACTGGACCGGGCAGATGATGCTTCAAGGTTGTACAGATCTCTTCTCGATACCCCGACATTTAAAGCTGCAGCTCACTCCGGACCTGGCCAGGTGCATATGTCGACGAAGGAATATCAAGAAGCCTC
>JAASSE010000014.1 GCA_021768055.1 Gammaproteobacteria bacterium
CGCCATGGCGGCCTTCGCGGCTCAGCTGAACGATGCCGACCTTGCAGCCGTCATCACTTACGAACGTAATGCCTGGGGCAATGACACGGGCGATGTAGTACAGCCGTCTGATATCAAGGCTGCACGCTAATTATTATTGACAGATAACATAAATATAAAGAGGCAATTATGAGCGCTGTTATCGAAGAACATCACGAACATCATGATCACAAGCCGACCGGCATAGGACGCTGGCTGTTCAGCACCAACCATAAAGACATCGGAACCATGTACCTGTGGTTCAGCTTCCTGATGTTCTTTGTCGGTGGAGCTATGGCACTGGTTATCCGTGCCGAACTATTCGAACCGGGCCTGCAGCTGGTCGAACCGGAATTCTTTAACCAGATGACCACCCTGCACGGTCTGATCATGGTATTCGGTGTGATCATGCCGGCCTTCGTCGGCCTGGCCAACTGGCAGGTACCGATGATGATTGGTGCACCTGACATGGCGCTGCCGCGCATGAATAACTGGAGCTTCTGGTTGCTGCCGGGTGCTTTCGGCATACTGATCGCGAGCCTGATAATGAGCATGATGGGCATGGGTTCGGCGCCGAACTTCGGCTGGACCTTCTACGCGCCGTTGTCCACCACCTACGGGCCGGCCAGTACCGACTACTTTATCTTCTCGGTCCACATAATGGGTATTTCCTCCATCATGGGTGCGATCAACATTATCGCCACCATCATGAATCTGCGCGCCCCTGGCATGACCTACATGAAGATGCCGATTTTCGTATGGACCTGGTTCATTACCGCCTATCTGCTGATTGCGGTAATGCCTGTTCTGGCTGGCGTGGTTACGATGATGTTGACCGACCGCAACTTCGGCACCAGCTTCTTTAATGCGGCCGGTGGCGGTGATCCGGTCTTGTTCCAGCACGTATTCTGGTTCTTCGGCCATCCCGAGGTTTACATCATGATCTTGCCTGCATTCGGTGTGGTCTCACAGATCGTACCGACGTTTGCACGCAAGAAGATTTTCGGTTACAGCTCGATGGTATATGCAACCGCTTCGATTGCGTTTCTGTCGTTCATCGTGTGGGCACATCACATGTTCACAACTGGTATGCCGGTTGCCGGCGAACTGTACTTCATGTACGCCACCATGCTGATCGCGATCCCGACCGGAGTGAAAGTGTTCAACTGGGTCAGTACCATGTGGCGCGGTTCGATGACCTTCGAAACACCAATGCTGTTCGCGATAGGATTCATCTTCCTGTTCACTATCGGTGGTTTCACCGGCCTGATGATGTGTATCGCCCCGGCTGACTTCCAGTACCACGATACCTACTTCATCGTTGCCCACTTCCACTACGTACTGGCGACCGGAGCTGCGTTCTCCATCATGGGTGCCGTGTACTTCTGGATTCCGAAGTGGACCGGCAACATGTACAACGAAACGCTGGGTAAATGGCATTTCTGGCTTACAACGATCGGCGGCAACATGGTGTTCTTCCCGATGCACTTTGTCGGCCTCGCCGGCATGCCACGCCGTATCCCGGATTACAGCCTGCAGTTCGCCGAGTTCAATGCCCTGGCAACAGTCGGCGCGTTTATCTTCGGCTTCTCGCAGCTGATCTTCCTGTACAACGTGATTAAGACCACCCGCGGCGGCGAAAAAGCCACCGAGAAGGTCTGGGAAGGCGCGGACGGCCTGGAGTGGACCCTGCCCTCACCGGCACCGTTCCACAGCTTTACCACACCGCCGCAGGTTAGATAAGGCAGGAGTCTGTGACCTCGCAACCGAACCAGAATCCCGGCAATGCCAGGGTAATCAGCCGATTGATGATTATCGTCTTCGGCATGTTCGGGTTCGGTTTTGCGATGGTGCCTTTGTACGATGTCTTTTGTGACATCACCGGCATCAACGGCAAAACGAACGACCAGGCTGTGCAGGCGGTCAGCAGGCAAATTGACGAGTCCCGCAATATTGAAGTCGAGTTTATCGCCTCGCTCAATGCAGACATGCCATGGGCGTTTTATCCGCTGCAAAAGAAAGTCACGGTACATCCGGGGCAGCCGATGCGCATTAACTACGTGGCAAAAAACCTGACTGACAAAGCCATCATCGGTCATGCGGTACCGAGTGTTGCACCAGGCAGAGCTGCGACGTATTTTGAGAAAACGGAATGCTTCTGTTTTACCGAACAGAAACTGGAGGCTGGAGAAGAAAAAGAAATGCCGGTTATTTTTGTCGTTGATCCGGAGCTGCCGGAAGACGTCAATCAATTGGCTTTATCGTATACGTTTTTTATAAAACCGGGATCAGAGGCCCAGACCCTGGCCCAGAATTAATAATTAAAGTTTTACAAACCAGGAAATATAACAATGTCCACAACAAATAATGGCGAATATTTTATTCCGGAACCCAGCAAGTGGCCGATAGTTGGAACCATTGCACTAACAACGACAGTAATCGGTGCAGTTAATACTATCCATAGCGGCTCCCTGAGCATTATCCTGCCGATAGGCTTGTTGCTGATTGCTTATTTGTTCTTCGGCTGGTTCAGTACTGTTATCGATGAATCTATGGCGGGCAAATACAACGAACAGGTAGACCGTTCGTTCCGCATCGGTATGCTCTGGTTCATCTTCTCTGAAGTCATGTTCTTTGCGGCCTTCTTCGGTGCCCTGTTCTACGCGCGCGTGTTTGCAGTCGACTGGCTTGCCGGCGGTGGCAACAATGCGATGACCCATGAACTGTTGTGGCCTGCGTTTGAAGGTATCTGGCCGGTACTGAGCAATCCGGACAATGCAGCGATCCCGGCACCCAAGGAAGCCATGGCTGCCTCGGGTCTGCCTGCTGTTAACACCGCGATCCTGCTGCTGTCCAGTGTCACGGTCACCATTGCGCATCATGGCCTGCGCCAGGACCACCGTAAGCCGCTGATCGCATGGCTGGCCATCACCGTCCTGCTGGGTGCAATCTTCCTGGTGCTGCAGGCTGAAGAATACTACATAGCCTACACGGAAATGGGTCTGACGCTGGATTCCGGCATCTATGGCAGCACGTTCTTTATATTGACCGGTTTCCACGGCTTACACGTTACCATGGGAACGACCATGTTGATCGTGATGCTGATCCGCTCCATCAAAGGCCACTTTACCTCGGACAACCACTTCGCCTTCGAAGCTGTTGCCTGGTACTGGCACTTTGTGGATGTGGTTTGGTTAGGTCTGTATATCTTCGTATACTGGTTGTAATACCCAGTACCAAAAAATAGATCATAGCCCGGAATACCTAGTATTCCGGGCTATGTTGCTTCTAAAGAAGAGTAAAAGCGAATATATAACCGCTTAAAAATTGGGATTTTATGACAGGCCGTGCGGTGTTATCAGCCCAGTAGCCTGTCCTATCAAGAGCAGGACAAAAATAAACACGGACAGGCCGATACGCCAGGTCAGCGACCTGAGCATTCTGTCAGATTTGCCTTCATCCTTGATCAGGTAAAATAGCGCCTGGCCCAGACTGAAGATTACGACTAGCAGTAAAACTACGATTACGATCTTGAAGATCACCAGATTCTCCTGATGAATGTGAAATCACTCATCCACACAAGGTTGCTAAAACTCAATATCGGGCCGTATACGTTCAGCCCGGGAATATTGACCACACTAGCCACGGTGATTTTTCTGTATACCATGATCACGCTGGGGCAATGGCAATATGAAAAGGGTAAGTATATCAGCAACCAGCAGGATAAAATAAACCAGCGCCGGGACCTGACGCCTGTTAGCATGCAGGAGCTGCCGCACAAGATGGAAGACCGGGTATTTATACCGGTGATCGTGAGCGGAACGTTCGATACCGAGCATCATTTTTATTTTGACAACCGGATTGTCAGCGGATTTGCCGGTTATGACATCTACACGCCGTTCAGGCTGGAAGATGGCAAATCGATCCTGGTGAACCGGGGTTGGCTAAAGCAAGGTCGCACCAGGCAGGATCTGCCGCAGTTCGACACAGCCTCCTCCAGGGTCAGTTTCAAGGCGCTGCTCGACAGGCCGCCGTCGAAGGACTACCTGCTGGCAGAAAACGTGCACAGCGATTTGAAGTGGCCCATGGTGTTGCAATACGTGAACCCGCAGGAGATCAGCGGGATGCTGGGCTACGAGGTCATGCCCATGGTGCTGAGGCTGGACAAGAATGCCGAGCATGGCTTTCACCGCGAGATACCGGTACTCAAGCTCGACAGCGCCAAGAATATCGGTTACGCGTTTCAATGGTATGCAATGTCACTCGCGCTGGTGGTGATTTACCTCGGGGTCAACACAAAGAAGAGAAAAACAGAGAACAAGTGAAACATAATGAATAATTCCGTATCAACCGAACAGTCTCAGCAAACAACGAAAAAGAACCCGTACACGCCCTGGTTCGTAGTGCTATCGTTTGTTGTTCCGGTCGTTGCTGCTTATGCGCTATATTTTCTCGGCGTTAAACCGCCCGCCGTCAGCAACAAGGGCGAGCTGCTGACGCCGATTGTTGATATCGAGACGTTTGCATTGACTGACGATAACAATCAACCGATCAGCCGCGACGATATCACCATACACAAATGGCACATGATTTACTTCGCAGGATCAACGTGCGATGAAGCCTGTAACCAGATGCTGTACAAAATGCGCCAGATCAACATCGCCGTGGGTAAAAATGCACCACGTCTGCGACGGCTGCTGGTTCACCTGGAACAGCCCGGCGAAGAATTCCAGGCATTGATAGAAAAGGAATACCCGGACGCGAGGCATGCCAACGCCAACAGCCAGACAATCGAGGCAGCCTTACAGGATATTGGCCCGCAATTCCGCTCCAACGAAGTCTATATAATGGACCCGTTGGGAAACGTGATGCTGCGTTTCACCCAGGACCAGTCCTACAAGGACCTGATGCATGATTTGAACAAGTTATTCAAGGTTTCCCAGATTGGATAATGCAGACTAAATGACAGAAGCAACAGCACAATCCACTACCTGGCGCGACTACTTCGACCTGTGCAAGCCGAAAGTGGTTGCACTGTTGTTGTTAACGGCCATCGTTGGTGTCGTGCTGGCCAGCCCACCTGGCGATATTTCCCTGCGTGTACTGATCCTGTCTACGCTCGGTATCGGGCTGGCAGCTGCAGCAGGTGCCGTGATCAACCAGGTGGTCGAGCGTGAAAGCGATGCCAAGATGGCGCGTACCGAAGGCAGGCCGCTGCCTCAAGGCAAGGTGACGCAGCAGAATGCGTTTATATTCGCAGTGTTGCTCGCGACTGCATCCATGTTCATACTTACTGGTTTTATAAACATCCTCACCGCCGTGCTGACCTTCGCCAGCATGATCGGCTATGCAGTTATCTATACCATGTATTTGAAAAAAGCGACGCCGCAGAACATTGTCATCGGCGGCATCGCCGGCGCCACCCCGCCGTTGCTGGGCTGGACCGCGGTTACCAACAGTATTGATCCGCACGGTCTGCTGCTGGTATTGATCATCTTTACCTGGACACCGCCGCATTTCTGGGCACTGGCGATACACCGGCGTGATGAATATGCCAAGGTTAATCTTCCAATGCTGCCGGTCACGCACGGCGTCGAATTCACCAAGTATTCTATCCTTGGCTACACCATTTTAATGATACTGGTGACATTGCTGCCATACCTGATAGTCGAACGCGGCCTGATTTACCTGGCTGCGGCACTGGTACTTGGTGGCTATTTTCTATACATGGTATTGAAGCTGATGTTCGCCGAACAGGAAAACACCGCGATTAAAACCTTTGTGTATTCGATCAACTACCTGATGTTGCTGTTTATCGCGATGGTGGTTGACCATTATTTCCCGTATTACCTGTAGATTCGATTATTCCCTATGAACAAGATTGCTATAACCAGCGCGGCTTTAATTGCGCTCAGTACAGGCTTCTATGTCGCCACGCTTACCAGGGAACCGCCACCGACTACGTCAGAGTCTGTCATGATACAGGGCATGGTGTTGCCCCAGCCCCGGGTAATCGCCATGCCCGAGCTGGTACAGGATGACGGCAAACCCTTCACCATTGCAAACCTTGCGGGCCACTGGACCTTGATGTTCTTCGGTTATACGCACTGTCCGGACATCTGTCCGACCACGATGAATGTGCTGGCACAGGCGAAACAAAAAGCCACGGGTATGTTCCCCGAGGTTGTTTTAGTCTCGGTTGATCCGCAGCGCGACACCGTCGAGCTGCTGAATGAATACGTAAAATATTTTGATCCGTCATTCACCGGTGTGACCGGCGAGGAAAAAATGATTGAAGCGCTGATGCTGCAGGCCAGCGTGGTGAGCATGAAAGTGCCAGGCAGCAGCGGCGATGAAAAGGATTACCTGGTCGACCACAGCTCATCGATCGTGCTGCTTGATCCCGAAGGGCGCATCGCGGCATTCCTGAAAGCACCACATACGCCAGATTCCATCCTTCAGAGTGTTGAGAAAGTTATTAATCGATCTTGAACCACAAAGGACAATCGTCACAGGTCTTTGGTTTTTGGTCGTTCGTCATGGGTCCTAGGACCAATGACTAATAACGAATGACGTATGACCAGAAACCTCGGCCCTCGTCCCTCGTTACTCGTACCTGTTATCAAGGACGATCGTCTACGACTTCTTCCTTCGCGACTACCAGAAAATCCTGCTTGTGGATGTTCATCGCCATCAATGTGGTGCTGGCGACATAGATGGATGAATAGGTACCGATCAGAACGCCGATGATCAGTGCAAACGCAAAGCCGTGTATCACTTCCCCGCCGAAGATGAACAATGAAAACAGTACGATCAATGTTGTCAACGAGGTTATCAGGGTACGCGACAGTGTCTGGTTGATCGACAGGTTCAGGATTTCAATCGGCGTGCGCTTGCGCACGTTGCGGAATGTTTCACGGATGCGGTCAAGCACCACCACGGTATCATTAAGCGAGTAGCCGATCACCGCCAGCAGCGCGGCCAGTACGCTCAGGTCGAAGTCCATCTGGGTAATCGCGAATACACCGATGACGATGATGACATCATGCACCAGTGCGAGGATCGCGCCGATGGCCGATTTGAACTGGAAGCGAAAGCTCACATACAGCAGGATGCCGCCGAGCGCGACCAGCATAGCAAGCCCGCCCTGCTCGCGCAGTTCCTCGCCGACCTGCGGGCCGACAAATTCAACACGGCGCATCTCTACCTTTTGCTCGGTGTTTGATTCCAGGATTGACAGTACCGTATCACTCAGGCCCGCCTTGTTGATATCTTCCCGGGGTGCGATACGCACCAGTATGTCTTTGGAGGTACCGAAGTGCTGTACCTGTGCGTCCTTGAAATTGTTTTCTTCCAGTGCCTTGCGGATTGGGCCAATATCGACGTCGGATTCGTAACCGGCTTCGATCAGATAACCGCCGGTAAAATCGATGCCGAAATTGAGCCCGTTCACAAACAGGCCACCGATGGCGGCCACCAGCAGGATGGCGGAGAAAACCATCGCAATCTTGCGCTTGCCCATGAAATCAATGGTCGATTTGGATGAAAGAATTTCCATAGTCATGTCCGGTGTGTGTTATATCGGCAGTTTCTCGATGCTGCGACCGCCGTAAACCAGGTTCACGATCGCGCGCGTACCGACAATTGCGGTGAACATGGAGGTCACGATGCCGATGCTCAGCGTCACTGCGAAGCCTTTCACCGGGCCGGTGCCGAGGCTGAACAGCACGATCGCGGCGAGCAAGGTGGTGATGTTGGCGTCGGTAATGGTGCTGAACGCTTTCTCATAACCGGCATGGATGCTTGCCTGCGGCGTGTTGCCGTTGCGGATCTCTTCACGGATGCGCTCGAAGATCAGCACGTTGGCATCCACCGCCATGCCCACAGTCAATACGATGCCGGCGATACCGGGCAGCGTCAGCGTGGCCTGCAGCAGCGACAGCACCGCAACGATGAACACCAGGTTGAACGTCAGCGCGACGTTAGCGATCAGGCCGAATATCCTGTAATAGATCACCATGAACACCAGCACCAGTGCAAAGCCGATCATCACCGAGCGGAAGCCCTGCTCGATATTGTCCTTGCCCAGGCTCGGGCCGACGGTGCGTTCTTCGATGATTTCAACCGGTGCACGCAGTGAACCGGCACGCAGTAATAATGCAAGGTCGCGCGCTTCCTGTGATTCCAGGCCAGTAATTTGAAAGCGTGCGCTGAACTGTTCCTGGATGGTCGAAACGTTGATGACTTCCTTGGTAGTGGTGCGTTTCTTCACGACTTCATCGCCCACCTGCTTGCTTTCGACCTTGTTCTCGATGAACACGACCGCCATGGGTTTTTTCACATTCTCGCGCGTGGTGTCGCCCATCTTTTTCGCGCCCTTGCTGTTCAGTCGCACCGCAACTGCGGGCACGCCCTTTTGCTGGTCGATGGTTGAAGCCGCATCAATGATCTGGTCGCCGGTCACAATCACGCGGCGTTTGAGCAGTACCGGGCTACCATCGCGTTCATAATAGAGCTGTGCATTCAGCGGGATACGGCCGGTGCGGGCAGCATCATCCCAGTCGGTGCGCGAGCCTTCGGTCAGCCTGAACTCCAGTGTTGCAGTCGCGCCGAGGATTTTCTTCGCGCCGGCGGTGTCCTGGATACCCGGCAGTTGCACCACGATGCGTGAATCCCCCTGTTGCTGGATCACCGGCTCTGCAACGCCGAGTTCATTCACACGGTTTCTGAGCGTGACGATATTCTGTTGTAGCGCTGAACGTTTCTCGTCTTTGACAGCTACTTCAGTCAGCTTCGCATGTATCGTGAGGTCTTCTTCCTCCATGTCGAACATCATTTCTCGGTACTGGTCTTCAAGTTCGTCCAGTGCCGCGGTCATGCTGTTGGCATTGCGAAAGCGAATATGCAGCCCATCGCTGTCACGGGTAATTCCGCGGTAGCGGATTTTTTTATCGCGCAAGGTGCTGCGCATGTCGGAAAGCAGACTTTCCTCGAGCCGCTTGATCGCCGCTTCCATGTCCACTTCCATCAGGAAGTGCACACCACCGCGCAGGTC
>JAASSE010000138.1 GCA_021768055.1 Gammaproteobacteria bacterium
CCAATGGCAGGTTACCAATTTGCCGCAAGGTTTCATGCTGACGCACAGCAGTGTGCGCACGACCGAATCAGGTGATTCATTGCACCTGATGTATTCAGATGGCCTGGCATCGGTTTCCGTATTTATAGAACCGCTCGCCGATGCGCCGCACAAACTCGATGGCGAATCGTCCATGGGCGCGTTGAACGCTTATGGCAAACGCGTAAACGAATCGCATGTGACTGTGATGGGCGAAGTACCCAGGGCGACGGTCAGCCAGATTGCCCAGTCGATGGAATTCAAACAATGATCGAAGAAACAGCACGCGTGATCGGCATTGAAGACGACCAGTTGCTGCTGGAGGCGCAAACCAAAACCGCCTGTAATGCCTGTGAAGTAAAGCAGGGCTGCGGTACTTCGGTGATGTCAAAAGTCGTGGGGCGTAAATTTACTCGCTTCCGCGCGCCCAATACCGTGAATGCCAGGGTCGGTGATGAAGTCGTGGTGGGCCTGGCGGAGGAAGCCATGCTGAAAGGCTCGGTACTGGTCTACCTGTTGCCGCTGCTTGCCATGATCGTGTTCGCCCTGCTGGCAGACATGCTATTGGATGCAGAGGCTGCAGCACGCGATCTGCAGGTGCTGGGTGCCGGCCTGTTCGGCTTTGCGGCGATGCTGGTCATCTCGCGCCGGCTGCTGTCCTCGGATGACAACCGCAGCAAGCTCAACCCGGTGGTGCTCAGAAAAAACATCGCGGCATCGTAATCTGCTAAAATCTGCGCCACATTAATGTATTGATGCCGGCATTAGCCGGTTTTTTTATTTGCCCCGAGTGTCCACGAAACTAACCATCTATATCCGCGAAGGCTGCCATCTGTGCGATGACATGGAGCAGGCGCTGAAAGCATGTGAGTCTGAGCTCGACTTCGAGACCCAACGCGTGTCCATCGATAATGATCTCCAGCTGGAACAGGCCTACGGCAGCAAGGTGCCGGTACTGGTTCATGATGCCGGGGAGATATGTCACTACTTTCTTGACATGCAGGCCTTGAAGCAGGCGCTGCAACAGGTACGCCACTGATGCAGCTGGACAGGATTCGTAATTTTTCGATCATCGCCCATATCGATCATGGCAAGTCCACGCTGGCGGACCGCCTGATACAGATCTGTGAAGGCCTGAGCGACCGCGAAATGCAGGAACAGGTGCTCGATTCCATGGAACTGGAACGCGAACGCGGTATCACCATCAAGGCACAAAGCGTCACGCTGAATTACACCGCCAAAAACGGTGAAACCTACCAGCTCAATTTCATCGATACCCCCGGCCACGTCGATTTTTCCTACGAAGTGTCGCGCTCGCTGTCAGCCTGTGAAGGCGCCTTGCTGGTGGTCGATGCTTCACAGGGTGTGGAAGCGCAGAGTGTCGCCAATTGCTATACCGCAATCGAGCAGGGGCTGGAAGTGATCCCGGTGCTGAACAAGATCGATCTGCCGGCGGCTGACCCGGAACGCGTGATTCACGAAATCGAGGACGTGATTGGACTCGAGGCCGAACATGCCTGCCGCGTCAGTGCAAAGACCGGTGAGGGTGTTGATGAGCTGCTCGAACAGCTGGTGCGAGAAGTGCCACCTCCGCAAGGTGATCCAAAGGCGCCACTGCAGGCACTGATCATCGATTCCTGGTTTGATCCCTACGTCGGCGTGATTACGCTGGTGCGTGTGATGCAAGGCGCCCTCAGAAAACGCCAGAAGATGCTGATCATGTCGACCCAGCGTCATTACCAGGTGGATGAGGTCGGGGTGTTTACGCCCAAGCGCGAAAGCCGGGATCAACTCGGTACCGGACAGGTGGGTTATATCATCGCCGGTATCAAGGAAATCGATTCAGCCCGCGTCGGTGATACCATCACGCTGGTCGATGATCCAGCCGATCAACCGCTGGAAGGCTTCAAGGAAGTGCAACCGCGCGTGTTTGCCGGCATGTTCCCGGTGGTCGCGGATGATTATGATGATTTTCGCGACTCGCTGGAAAAGCTCACGCTGAACGATGCCTCGCTCAGCTATGAACCTGAGAATTCCACCGCGCTGGGTTTTGGCTTCCGCATCGGTTTTCTCGGCATGCTGCATATGGAGATCATCCAGGAGCGGCTTGAACGTGAATACAACCTGGACCTGATTACCACGGCGCCGACCGTGGTTTACCAGGTGCTCGACACCAGGGGCAATGTATTCGAGATCCATAATCCTGCAGACCTGCCCGAGCCCAATTACATCGAGGAGATCCGCGAGCCGATCATACGCACCAACATACTGGTGCCACAGGACTATGTCGGTAATGTGATTTCGCTGTGCATAGAAAAACGCGGCGTCCAGAAGAACATGCAATATCTCGGCAGCCAGGTGTCACTGGAGTACGAGATGCCGCTGAGTGAAGTTGTGCTCGATTTCTTTGACCGGCTCAAGTCCGTGAGCCGCGGCTATGCCTCGTTTGACTATGATTTTTTGCGATTTCAGGCTGATGACCTGGTCAAGGTTGATATACTCATAAACTCTGAAAGAGTGGATGCATTGTCTATAATTGCACATCGAGACGTCAGTCAGCGGCGTGGCAGGGAAATCGCCGAGAAAATGCGGGAACTGATACCTCGCCAGATGTTTGATGTGGCGATACAGGCGGCGATCGGCAGACACATCATTGCGCGTACCAACGTCAAGGCGTTACGCAAGAATGTAACCGCACAATGCTACGGCGGTGACGTGACCCGCAAGCGCAAGCTGCTCGAAAAACAAAAAGCCGGGAAGAAACGAATGAAGCAGTTTGGCAAGGTAGAAATTCCACAGGAAGCGTTTCTTGCCGTGCTCAAGGTAGACAACAAATAATCTAACAACTTATATCCAGTCGCTGGCAGCTGAATAACATAATGATGGTTTTTGATTTTTCTTTTTATCTATTGATCGGTACGCTGATTACCGGATTTATCTGGGCGTTTGATGTCTGGGTGCTGGCGCCTCGCCGCAATAAGGTTCATGACATTTCGGACACGCTGCATTCCGGCGTCAAGATCAAGCGCGGCGGCAAGGAGCCGGTAATCGTCGAGTATTCGAAATCCTTTTTCCCGGTTTTACTGATTGTATTTATTTTACGAGGGTTTATTGTAGAACCGTTTCGTATCCCGTCCGGTTCCATGCTGCCGTCGCTGTTTATCGGCGACTTCATCCTGGTCAATAAATTCGCCTATGGAATCCGCCTACCGGTGCTAAATGCCAAGATCATCGAGACCAAGGACCCGCAACGCGGAGATGTCGTTGTATTCAGATACCCACGGGATCCGTCATTGGACTATATTAAAAGAATAATAGGATTACCGGGCGATCATGTTGCTTATTACAACAAGGTGCTCTATGTAAATGGTAAGCCGATTAAAAGGAAATTCGAGGGCCAGTACGAAGGTCCTGGGCAGACGCATGCGAACGAGTACACCGAGATGATGGAGGAATCCAATCACGCGATACTGATGCAGCCGGGGAGGCCAAGCAGTCTTGAAGGTGAGTACATTGTTCCGCAAGGCATGTATTTTGTGATGGGCGACAACAGGGACAACAGTAACGATAGTCGCGTCTGGGGGCCGGTGCCCGAGAGGAACCTGGTAGGCAAGGCGTTTATGATATGGATGCATTGGAGTGACGGAATCAAATGGGACCGAATAGGCGAGAAGATTGATGATAGAGGGTAGCATCATGAAAAAACAAAAAGGTTTAACTTTAATTACCTGGTTGGTAATCATTGCAATACTTGCATTTAATGGTCTGCTTGCACTGAACGTAGTACCTGTATTCATTAATGATTCAAGTGTTAAATCAATAATGAAGAACCTGGAAACGGATCAGACTGTCAGGGGTATCGGTCCGGCAAAGATCAAGAAGATTGTGTCAAAGCGTTTACGCATCAATAACATTTATGACATCACCAACGACAAGATAAAAATCAAGAAAACCAGAACTGCTTACCTGGTGACGATTGAATATGAGCCGAGAGGTAAACTTGTTGGGCCTCTGGATTATATTGTTTCTTTCAAGCACGAAGCCAGAATACAGTTAAAATAACAGGTTTATTACATGGCGCATGAAGCTGCGCTGTCATCACTTACGCATCAGCTTGAATATACATTCAAGGATGAAGCGCTGCTGACTGAAGCGCTTACCCATCGAAGCGTATCTTCCTCCAGAAATAACGAGCGGCTGGAATTTCTTGGCGACGGCATTCTGAATTTTGTCATCGCTGCCCGAATCTTTGAGCAATTCCCGGACATGCAGGAAGGCGATATGAGCCGCCTGCGCGCCAGCCTGGTAAACAAGAACACCCTGGCTGACATTGCGCGAACACTTAACCTGGGCGAGCACCTCAGGTTGGGTGCCGGTGCGCCCGTGCCTACGCGCAGGACAAAGGCTGGTCGGTCGATGATGAGAACGTCTTTATCGATGACGGTATCTCGGGTGCGGAGTATGTCAACCGAGCGGGGCTTGCCCGTCTCATGGCGAGCCTGAAGCGCTTCGATGTGCTGGTCATGTCCGAATCCTCCCGCCTCGGGCGGGACATGACGCGAAACGCCGCTTACGTGGTGAACATCATTGAAACGGGGGTGAAGATCTTCTACTACCTCAGCGATGAGGAAGAACGCGCTGACACC
>JAASSE010000139.1 GCA_021768055.1 Gammaproteobacteria bacterium
CCTTGATGTTGTATATCGCAATAATTTTCACTATGTATTACTACTCATTGTGTGAATCAACAAACAGTTCCTTGAATTCGTTCTGGTTTTGCGGTGAAGAAAAAGCAGTGTAACGCTCATCGAATCCGTTTCTAGTTTTTTGTTGCCGTTGTTCAAGGACTTTTATCAGCTTCTTGCACGCCTTGGCTGCATCCTTGTCTGAGCTTTGATCGATAAATTCCTGCATGATGAGACTGTGTACGTGTAGATCATTGAACGTACCCAGGTTGTCCTGCAGACCTTTTAATGCCTGGATCAGTTCGCGCATTTGCCTGGCAGGATAAAGGCTCTGGAAAAACTCCATCAGGTAGCGCAATTTTTTGCATGTTTTGCGCAATTCATGCAGAGCTTCGGCTTTTGTATCCCTGGTTATGGCATTTCCCTCTTCTATGGCCAGTTCAAACATATTCCAGATAAGTTTATTTGCCAGCTGGTAAACAGGCTTGCCTGAATTATCTGGCACGGGCTCTGCCTTCAACGGACTCTCAAGAAACTTGCGCCAATCCGAGATAGCACTGCGATATTTTGAAGATGTTATGAATTCAGTAAATTTCTTCTGTGCTTCTGCTCTTTTGCCAATAAGATATTCACGCAAAGGGGCCAATTGCTCTTGCTTTGATTTTTTAAGTTCGCGTTGATAGCCCTCAAGTTCCAGTAGAAATACATCGATGTCTCTTACGGGCGTGGTTAGCGTGCCCAGACCTGCAAAGAAGTCTTTATATTTTTTTACAACATCTTTTGGAAGAACGTGTTTGATCTGTGTCAGTGCGGATCGGGTTTTTCGTATCGATACGCGGTAATCGTGCATGAATTCAGTATCTATTCCTTTAATACTGCCGGCTGTGTTCTGCTGCATGATTTCAAGTAACCGAAGCAGAATGTCTTTTATAGCCTGTTCAGCAGGCATATCGGGATCAAGAAACAGGTTCAGCTTTGTTGTATAGTCGCTCGGGCTCTTGCCTGATTCGGCCAGCGCCAGCTTCATCATATTGTCCTGGGCAGGACGCAGCTCCATTTTCTGAATAAAAGCTTCAATTTGCTGGTATGCCTTGGGGTATCCTTTTACTGCCTTGACAGTGAGGCGCTTGCCAAGAAGTGTGCCGGCACGTGTTTTTGACGGGTAATACCAGTTTTCATCAAGATTTATGCGCACCACTACTTTTTCATTTTTATCTAGCACAACCACCGGTGTACGTTTGATTTTTATCTTGATGCGGGGCGTGAGTTCACGAACGGATATCACGGACAGCAACTGTTTGCGAAGCTCACAATCTGGAAGATCATGGGCAAGTCCCGGTACCTGCTTGAGTCCAAGCTGTATTTTTAATTCATCATCCTTGTTTTTGCGCCAGTAAATTCTGCGCGTATGTCCGTTTTCATGCATCTCGATGGCGGAACCGTTGTTATACAGGAGCCAGTCGAATGTATCGAAGAACACCCTGGAACTTGTGGTTTCGTCCTGTATACGAATCGGGAAAGCATTTTGCATCGAGGAAATCAGCTCAGGGAAGCCTTGATCCACAGGAAAAACAAAATCGAGCTGATCGGGTGTCATTCGCGTTGGTTGTTAGAATCAAAAATAGGTCACAATAAATGGAGGGTATAGCGTAGATATTATCAGCAGTCGTGCTGATTTACGACAGGCCGGCGTTACCCGCAGATACTTCTTCATGCATAAGATGGTGTGCCCGCAGTTTCCATGACAACAGGCTGGTTGCCGTGAGGTACGATGCTTCAGAAGAGATTAGCTTTCGTTACTGACCCGCTTGTGGAAATAGGTCAACAGCTTTTCCCGCAGCCTTGATTGACGGTGTTTTGCCGCGGCACTCTTGCGCTTTTGTGCAAGCTCGATAAAGGTGTCCTGTGAACTCATCACGGAATCTGCAGCAGGCGTGCTCGAGCGTTCGACATAGCTGCCATCCGGGCGCATTTCCCATACATGCTTCTTGCTGGACAGCTGCACATCAAGAATCAGGCGCAGCTCCTGGCGTAATTTGACATCATCAACAGGAGCAACAACCTCAACCCGGCTCTCCAAGTTGCGTGTCATCAGGTCAGCCGAACCAATGTAGTATTCCTCGTCACCGCCGTTGTGGAAATAATAGATACGCGTATGTTCGAGGAAACGGCCAACGACACTGATAATGCGCACGTTTTCACTCAGCCCGGGGATGCCGGCACGCATACGGCAGGTATCTCTGACAATCAAGTCGATCTTGACGCCCGCTTGTGCCGCTTTGTAAAGCGCACGCGTTATATCAACATCCTCCAGCGCATTCATCTTGAACTGGATATGTCCCGGAGACTCCGGTGTGTGCAGCTTTTCTTCCCGCTCGATTTTCTGCAGCAAGGATTTCTTCAGTGTATAAGGTGCAGCCAGGATCTTGCGGTACCTGGGCGGCGGTGAATAACCCGTCAGGTAATTGAACAGTTCGGTCAGGTCCTGTGCAATGTCTTCGTCACAAGTCAGCATGCCAAGGTCGCTGTACAGGCGTGCGGTACCGGCATGGTAGTTACCCGTGCCGACGTGTGTGTAGCGGCGCAGTTTGTTGTAGTCCTTGCGCACGACGAGGATGACCTTGCTGTGCGTTTTCAGACCAACAACGCCATATGTTACGTGAATCCCAGCCTGTTCCAGTCGACGGGCCCAGCCGATATTGGCGGCTTCATCGAACCGAGCTTTCAATTCGATCAATACGGCAACCTGTTTGCCGTTTCTTGCAGCTTCCACCAGTGAATCGATGATGGTGCCTTCGGCAGATGTGCGGTACAGCGTCATCTTGATGGCGAGTACCTTGGGATCGGTGCTGGCGGTACGCAAAAATCGTTCTATGCTGGTATTGAATGACTCATAGGGATACTGCAGCAGTAATGAACCGCGTTCCCGGATGATATGGAAAATATTGCGCGAGTCGTGTGCCAGCCGTGTATGGTCGATAGGTTTATGTGGTGGATCGAGCAATTCAGGGATATCAAGTGATGCAATCTGAAACAGATCACGCATGCCCATGATTTCCTCGACCTCATATACATCGTTATCTTCATCAAGGCCGAGTTCGGCTGCAAGCATACCTCTGTGTGTCGGGTTCATGTCTTTTTCGACTTGCAGGCGGACAATGGGGGCAAAATGCCGGTGGCGTAATTCAGTTTGAATCATTGCCAGCAGGTCATCGGCTTCTTCCTCGTCTATTTCGACGATGGCGTTGCGCGTAACCCTGAACAATTCACAGGACACGATCTCCATGCCAGGAAACAGAAGATCAAGGTTGTTGGTAATAACATCTTCCAGCTTGACGTATTTATGTTCTTCACCGACACGAATGAAGCGAGGTGCAATATCCTTGGTGACAGGCACCTTGACGCGGGCAATATGATAAATGCTGCCGCCTTTATGGCGCAGTGACACCAGCAGGTTCAAAGCAAGGTTGGAAATGAACGGGAACGGGTGCCCGGGATCCATTGCCAGGGGTGTTAACAATGGAAAGATGTTTTCGATGAAATTTCTGCGCTGCAGTTCCTTTTCTTCCTGGCTCAAGGAAGCATATTCGACGATATTGATGCCCTGTTCGGACAACAGCGTCAGCAGTTCCCGCAGGATTCTGTTCTGCTCCTTGTGCAACTCTCTTACCTTGACCTGGCAATCGGCAATCTGTTCAGCCGGGGTACGGCCATCGATAGTGGTATCACGTACGCCCGCGGCAAGCAGTTGCTTGAGACCGCCGATACGCTTCATCTGGAATTCATCAAGGTTATTGCCGATGATAGCGAGGAATTTGACGCGCTCCAGCAACGGCGTATTCGGGTCAGCCGCCATGCTTAAAACACGGCTGTTGAAAGCCAGCCAGGTCAGCTCACGATTAAGATATAACTCCGGATTATTGAGATCGACAGAGCTCTCTTCCGCGTGTGTTTCAAGCTGTCTTTCTGGCATTAACTTGTCTCTCAATGTCGTAATATCAGCAGTATTGGCGCCGCTACGTTCCGCGGTAGATTGTTCACCGGTTTTGAATACATTTGCCATGATTAAAGCCTGAAATCCCTGAATTTCCGTATTTTCAACTCAATATATTAAATTTACGCTTTTTTACGAAACTTTCAATGTTTCCGATCAAAACTACTGATATTTCTCAGATATTTCCCGGGCCGGGCAGTTCCGCAGCCACAACCACTATGTCATAATCGCGCGCATGAAATTTGCCAAGAACAAACACAAATCAAGGAAACACGGGCGCTCAGCCGACCCCAAAAGCATGGCCGCCAGGGCCGATAAACATGCCCTGTACGAGATCGCGGTGCAGGATGTTGAGCATGAGTATGAATTTGTCGACAAGACGTTCAGGAAAATACGCGGCCATAATGCCCATGTACTTCGGGAAGACTTTTGCGGTACGTCCAAGATGTGCTGTGAATGGGTGAAAAACCGGGTCAAAAACACCGCTATCGGCGTTGACATCGATCCCGAGGTGCTCAACTGGGGAAAAGAGCATAATCACAAAAAACTGAAACCCGAAGCCAGGAAGCGCATCACGCTGATCCAGGAAGATGTGACGAAAGTCAAAACCGAACCCGTGCAGATTGTGCTGGCGATGAATTTCAGTTACCAGCTATTC
>JAASSE010000140.1 GCA_021768055.1 Gammaproteobacteria bacterium
CCATCACGGCAACGGGGTTACCCGGCAAGCCAAAAAATACCGCATTATTGATATGCCCAAAGGTCACCGGACGTCCTGGCTTCATTGCAATTTTCCAGAATGACATGCTGCCAAGTTTTTCAAGTGTCTCCTTGACGTAGTCAGCCTCTCCAACTGATACACCGCCTGTAGCAATAATGACATCTGCACTGGCAGCCGCATCATGAAAGGCCTGCTCTATCAATTTAGGCTGATCTCGCACTACGCCCATATCGATAATTTCTACATCAAGTTTTTTCAGCATGCCATACAAGGTATAGCGATTACTGTCGTAAATTTCCCCGGGACCAAGCGTCTCTCCTACGGCACGTAACTCATCACCTGTAGCAAAGAATGCTACTTTGAGTCGACGGAACACACTGACTTCGCCGAGTCCGATTGATGCCAGTACGCCTATATCAGCAGAGGCTAACTGTTTGCCTGCTGACATTACCAGCTGCCCCGTTGCAAGATCTTCTCCGGCAGAACGAACATTCTGGCCTTGTGTATGGCCACCACCGATATGTACTGTATCGCCAACCCGTTTAACATGTTCCTGTATAACAACAGTATCAGCACCCTCCGGCATCATGCCGCCGGTCATTATCTGTATTGCCTCACCCGGATTAATCGGCTTTAACCATGGGTTGCCCGCAAACGACGTGCCTGCTACCGGAAATTCCCGTATACCATCACTCGGCAGGTCTTCGGCACGAATCGCATAACCATCCATTGCTGAATTAGTATGCGAAGGAACATTAATTGGAGAAATTACATCTTCTGCGAGAACACGACCCAGTGCTTCGCGTATGGGTAATTGTTCAGTGTTCTTAAGCACACTAATACCATCAAGTATGCGAGTCTGTGCTTCAGCGACACTGAGCAGTGCTGTGTTGAGTTCATCTTCACAACCAGGTTGTTTTTCTATTTTGGTTTGTTGCGTCACTTTGTTTCCTGGAATACCGGCCGAACTGTGTATGTTGATGCTACCGGGTATGATACTGCATCGCACCGTTTTGCAGTAGTTAATTTAATTATTACAATGAACTAGCCATAAGGAATGATTTTGCGAGCATCACTTTCGGGACTGATTTTTTCCTTGTTCAAGATACCATCTTCCAAAAACATGCGCTCGTTACACAAGTGCGCTACGGTATGATATTCATGTGTTGCCAGTAATATACTTACACCATCATCCTTGAGCATTTTTATCATCCCCTGAGTTTGCTCTCTACCGTGGCTATCCATATTGGTCATAGGCTCATCCAGCAACAACAGTCGTGGACTGAGGATGCGCGCTCTCGCAAACGCAACGCGTTGGCGTTCACCACCTGATAGTTCACGTGCATTTCGCATTTGTAAATGGCTTATACCGGCCCATTCCATAGCTTCAGATACTTTTCTGGATATCTCCTGTATAGGCAATTTCCTTTGTCGTAAGCCGTAAGCGATATTATCCGTGACACTACGATCAAACAGGTATGGCTGCTGATGTAAATATATAACCTGGTTCTGTAAATATTTACGTGCCTTTTTCCATGAAAGCTTGTTACCGTCAAAGGTAACGGTCATGCTGTCTGGTATTTCAAGCCCTGCCATGATCCGCAATAAAGTTGACTTGCCCGCACCATTACAACCACACAGGGCTATACAATCATGCTCTTTTACACTTATATTATTGATTTCAAATAGTTTTTTTCCGTGTACAGTTTTACTGATCGACTGATATTGAATGCCTGCGCTCATGATGACATCACCCCCCTTCCCTGGAAAAAGGCCAGCAGGCCATTCAATATCAGCGCCATTGCCAGTAAAACGATTCCGAGGGCTATAGCCTGCGCGAACTCACCTTTAGTGGTTTCTAATGCAATTGCGGTCGGTATGTTTCGTGTATATCCAAGGATGTTGCCACCCGCCATCATTGAACAGCCTACTTCAGCAATGATACGACCAAAGCCAGCGATGAATGCGGCTATCAAGCCAAAGCGTATTTCGTGAATCAAGGTAAAAAATGCACGATATGGTTTTGCGCCAAGTGTTACCGATGTTTCCCACACTCGGCGATCAGCGGCCTGGAAGGCCGAATGGCTCAATGCAACTAATAAAGGAAATGACAATAGAATTTGCCCGATAATCATTGATGTGTGGGTGAACAGCAGTTTCAAATCGCCCAGTGGTCCGCTGCGCGAAAATACCAGGTATACGGTCAATCCGATTACTACTGCCGGGATTGATTGCAAGGCACTGAATCCCGCGATCATGGCTCGTCTTCCCGGGTAACGCAGGTGCGCCATTAAAAATGCTACAACGAACGCAATGGGTGCTGCGATAAGAATCGCGCGGACTGAAACACTGAATGAGGTAAATATAATTATCCACAACTCTACATCGCCTGAAAATAACAGTCGGAAAGATTCAGCAGTTGCGGATGAAAGGCTGTCCATTTACTAGTTCGTCGGATAAAACAATTGTTCGCCGTTAATACGATAACCTGCAATCAAAGTATGCGCTGATTCGGATTTAAACCAGTTAATCAGGTGTTCTGCAGCCTCGTATTGTGTATCAGGAAACCGTTCTGGACTTACTGCGATTATGCCATAAGGATTTCTAAGATCTGCACCGTCAGTAACAAGTAATTTCAGTGGCGTATTTTCGCGGTAAGCCAACCAGGTGCCACGATCAACCAGTGTGTAGGCCTGCATCTCACCGGCGATCTGCAGGGTCTTGCCCATACCCTGGCCTACTTGCCGATACCAGGAGCCATCCGGTTTATTACCCGTTTGCTCCCAGATAGATAATTCTTTTTTATGCGTACCTGAATCATCACCACGGGACACAAATAATGCCTGGTTTTCAGCAATATTTGTAAATGCCTGTTCTGCGTCGCGTAATCCCTTCACACCTGCAGGGTCATCTCCTGGCCCAACAATAATAAAGTCGTTATACATAATCTCATGGCGGGCTACACCATAGCCAGCATCGACAAAGGACTGTTCAGCAGGTTTTGCGTGAACCAGCACCACATCTACATCGCCACGCCGCCCTAGCTCGAGCGCCTTGCCAGTACCAACCGCAATTACATGCAGCCGAATTTCCAGCTTCTGTTCTATAACTGGTTTAATAACGGCGAACAGGCCCGAGTTTTCTGTACTGGTTGTTGTGGCCATGCGAATTACCTGTGACTGATCGGCTAGCATATGCGTAGAAAATAAACAAAGGAATACAGTGATCAGGTTTAATGAAAAATGCTTCATGTGTAAAAATAATGATCTCAGTAGAAATGATTTAGCAAAGGCATACACAACTAAATTCCCTTCAAGGCTTGTAACCGTCAGCCCCCCTACTCAGCCAGATGATCTGCAATCAGCTCGGTAATACCCAGTAATTCAACATCATACATATCGTTATGCTCAAGACCATCTTCCAGCATATGCCGACAGTTCGAGCAGGCGGTTACCAAACCTTCGATTTTTACCGCATCCAGTTGCCGTTTTTTAGCATTAAATACCTGGAGGCGTAATTCATCTGCGCGTTCATTAGAACTAACACCACCACCGCCACCGCAGCACCAGTTCATGGCCCCGTTTTCAGGCAGTTCCACAAAGTTGGGTGCCACCATGTTTAATAAATTGCGTGGTTGATCCAGCACACCACCTCGTCGACCTGCATTGCAGGGATCATGGTAGCTAATTCTCTCATCGGTATGGCCTTCTATTTTCAACCGGCCTTCCTGGCGTAACTGATCCAGGAGCTCTATGATGTGCACGACCTTGAACGGCAATGGCCTGCCGATGATGTTCGGCGCATCCCAACGTATTGTTGTATACGCATGGCCACACTCGGGGCTGATTACAGTTTTCACTTTCAGTTTTTCAGCAGCGGTAATGACGCGTTCGACAAGGGTCGCAGCCATCTTTGAATTACCCAGTTGTACACCGGTGTTTGTTGCCTCGAAATAATCACTGCTGATTGTCCAGGAGACACCTGCTGACTTGAATATTTTTGCCAATGAACCGATAAATTCAGGAAAGCCCGCAATCTCACCGGATGAAAGTAACAACAAATAATCAGCGCCTTCAACATCAAGTGGAACTGGTAATCCGTACTCTTTCTCCTGAGCTCGTATAGTGGCATTCAGCGTGGTAGTTGTTACACCCATCGGACTGCCAATAGTAACGGCGCGATCGCCAGCAGCTACAAGATCACGAGGCGAGAATCCTGCAGCGGCCAGACCTTCTTTTGCCTTGCGTATCAGGTAAGCCATATCCACACCGACAGGACATACCATGCTACAGCGACTACATACCGAACAACCGTCGTAGATCAACTCTTCCCAATCAGATAAATCTGATTCTGTCATTGGCTTGAGAAGTCCAAGCTTACTTAATAGCTTTCCCCAGAAGGTATACTCACGTTTCCATAACTTGCGCAGTGGTTCCGCCTTGTAGATGGGCGTATAACGGGCATCCCCGGTTTCGGTATAGAACAGGCAGGCTTCGGCACAAATACCGCAATGTACACAACTGGAAAAATAGGACTTAACGCGCGCGTCCATCTGCGCGCGCATGGCCTCAAGACCACGTTCTAAAGCTTCACTCATGTACCAATCCCCTCGCGAAGAGCAATCAG
>JAASSE010000141.1 GCA_021768055.1 Gammaproteobacteria bacterium
TGACCCAGCGCAGCGCCAAGCAATGCACCCAACGGCCCGCCGAGCATGAAGCCGAATGCACCACCGATTATTTTTCCCCACCAGGCCATGTTCTGGTCCTTATTGTTTATCTATTTTTGAAGATTTAGGTTGCATTAATTGATTAACTCTTTTTTTTACAGGAACGAGGTGCGAGGGACGAGTAACTAGGAAAAGCACTTATATTTTTTCTTGCTCTTTGCCATTGTTTGATCAGCGCAGGTCATGATTGTCATGAGGTTTTTCGTGCAGGTATTTTTTGCCTGTGAACATTGCTGAAATTATAGTGCCGCCTTCTTTAATCTCAGCCCGGATAACTGCTGCGATATGTAACACGATCATGAACATTAGAAAATAGGAAGTATAAATGTGTATGGTTCCGAACGGTTTTTTAAACGCCTTGAGTTGTGTAAATTTTTCTTCGTTGACCTCAGATTTGTCATAGGGGACCAGGTTGCTGGCATCGACGCCCGGCTTCGCGACAAATTCAGCAGCATAAGAGCCGAAAGGCGGGTAGTAAATATCTGTACCGGCACGAACAAGCCCGGTAATAGCCATGATGATCATGCAGGTGAAAATAACAATGACAGCTATCTGTCCCAGTGGATTATGGCCAGCATATGATAGCGGTTGCCCCTGTCTGGAGGCGGTTATGTACTGGCGCACAGCAGCCATGTGCCCGTAGCCAGGTATCAGTGTGCTCCAGCGAGCATACATGTTGCTAATGAAGCCCCAGATAATTCTGATCAACAGATTCACCACGAATACATACCCGATAAGCACATGAATGGTTTTTAATGAAATCTTGGCCTCAACGCTTGTGATACCCAGGTCCTTCTTAAACAGCATCAACAGGCCAAAAACAATTAGTAAAATCACACAGGTGAAATTTATCCAGTGAAACAGGCGTGTCGGCAAGTCCCATACCTTGATTTCATAAAGTTGTTTAATAGCCATGTGTTATTCCTGAAGTCTTTGTATCAGTTCTCTGAGTTTACTGACCCTTTCGTTGGTATTGTTGATCTCGAGCAAGCTCTGTTTGGTCAGTGCATCAACAGGAAGCAGCTGCGAGAGCTTGTGACAAACATCGGGCGCAGATGCATAATCGGCTTCGAATGCCTGTTGTTCTATATAAGGGTGCTGTTCAAGCAGCTTCAAAGTATCCACAAGATCGGTGATTTTCAAGTAGTCAATCACATCAGCTTCATCATCCGCCAGTGTTTCGATCTCACCGGTCATTAAGCCGTCATCCTGTGCGCACGGGTTGCTGACCCTTACCCGGTGACGCGCCTTTATGGTGATCCCGAACAGACCGTTTTCCAGCATTTCCCAATCGATGATGTCTACATAGGTGCCAATACTGTAGGTTTCCGGTGTGTCACCGACTTCCTTACCGGCACTGATTAGAATCACTACAAACCCGTGGTTGTCTTTAAGGCATGTTTTTACCAGGCGCAAATAGCGTTGCTCGAAGATCTGCAAGGGTAATGAGCACCCCGGAAAAAGAACCGTATTGAGAGGAAACAGTGCTGAGCGATTATCAGAATGCAGTAGACTCAAATTAAAACCTGGTGATTAAGTTTGTTCATGCGACGGGATGTGCACGATTCATATCACCCACCTTAACCGGTGATTGTGTGAGTGGGTAATAATATTTTACTGTCAGAGTAATAGACAATTCCAATGCTGTCATGACAAAGACGTTATTTTCAGAGCACAGTTCAGACACAATCACTGCATCTGCCCTTAATGCACGCAGGAACCGGCCGGGTAATCTCAATGACACAGGAAATCCACTTTAAAAACAGTTGCGTGGCTGATCTTGCCTGGGCGGTTTCAAGCCCGCCATTGCTGAGCGCTTCAGTAAACGGCTGCAGTTGGTTCAGTGATGACTGGTACCGTCAGTTGTACGAAGAACTCCAGGATGGGTTGCTGCGGCTGGACCGGGACCCGCAGGCACTGCAGGGCCTGCTGGCGGCACAGAAGGACCAGCGCCTGGGTAATTATTTCGAAACCCTGTGGGCCTATGTGCTCGAGCTCAGTACGCGTTTTGACCTGATCGAGCGTAATTTACAGATCCATGACGGCGAACGAACCGTCGGGGAGATGGATTTCATTGTTTATGACAGGCATTCCGGTCGCTATGCCCATTGGGAGCTGGCGATTAAATTCTATCTCGGGCTGGGTAACACCGTTGCGCACGATGCCTGGCACGGGCCGGCAAAAAAGGACCGGCTGGACCTGAAACTTGCGCACCTGCAAAGCCGGCAAACCCTGCTGAGCCGGCACCCGGCTGCGCAGGCTGAACTGGCGCAACGCGGCATTACCATCGAGGAATGCGGTGTCATCCTCAAGGGGCGCCTGTTCTACCCCTGGCAGCAGCAGGGGCCTGAATGGTATCCCGCGGGCGTCAATCCGTCGCATTTGCGCGGTGCCTGGTTGACACGTGACCAGCTGGGCCAGGTATTTGCCCCCGATGAGCGCTTTGAACCGTTGATTCGCAGCGGCTGGCTGGCAAATAACCCGACACAGCAGGATTTGCGCATATTTACTGCTGATGACCTCATAGGCCTTGTAGATAAGGGTCCTTACCGTTTTCCGATGCAGGTTAACCGCCTGGAGGCCTCTTCAGGGCATGAAAAGTTATTTATTGTGGACAATTATTGGCCAAATGAAAAAAACATGACATAATTTCAGGAAAATGGTTCACAAACGATTTGGATTGCTTATAATGCGTTCATGTCAAAATTACAGGTAGGGCTTCCGATGGAAAGAAGTGAGGTTGTTAAACTACTGCAGCAGCACCATGTCACCCCGACCCGGCAACGTATCGAAATAGCCGGTTTCCTGTTCAAGCGTCATCAGCATTTGTCCGCCGAGAGCATACTCAATGGCGTCAATTCCGAAGGCGGATGCGTGTCGCGTGCCACGGTGTATAACACTATGGGCCTGTTCACTAACAAGGGCCTGGTCCGGGAAGTCCTGATTGACCGCGAACGCGTGTTCTACGATAGCAATAATACCGATCATCACCATGTCTATGATGTTGACAACGGCGAGCTGCATGATGTGAGTCATTCGGATATCGAATTTGCCGCATTGCCGGCGTTGCCGGAAGGCGCCCGCGTTCTGGATACCAATGTTATCGTCAGGGTCAGCCTGAAAGAGTGATACGCAACCCGACCTAAATAAAAAAGGCCTGCATTAGCAGGGGGTATAGTGATAGGCAAAAAAGTGCCGGTTTTCTGACCACACCCAAGAGCCATACCCATAGCAACACCAAAGCCGCTGCCCCTCGGGGTGGCGGTTTTTTATTGGGTGAGGGAGGTAAAATATATTCAGGGTCGTCTGCGACGGGTGGCTTGCTAGGAAATCCAGAAGCGAGCTGAATGTCTGCTTTCGGCCAGAAGCGGACATTAACTGATATTAAGGTTTGAGCACCGTCCTGAATCCAATATGTGATGTGCTCATGGTATAGTCCTGCGGCTGGCGTGCTGCAGGCCTGTAACGCATACAATAATTCGGCGTACATAGATACGAGCCGCCTTTAATGACGTGTTTGGCTGTTTCAGGATCAGCTGGATCAAAACTTTTTGATGGGCCTTTCGGATTCGTTGTTGATGTGGCTTTATGTCCCGGGAGATAGTTATCCTGGACGATCTCCCAAACGTTGCCCGCAACATCATATATGCCGAACTCATTTGGCGGAAAGCAGCCTACTGGCGAGGTGCCTGTATAGCCATCATAGGCAGTATTATCAACTGGAAACTCACCCTGCCATGTATTTGCCATCCATTTACCATTCGGTTTGAATGAATTTCCCCAGCTGTAGCTCTGTTTTTCAAGGCCGCCTCTGGCCGCATACTCCCATTGCGCTTCGGTTGGCAGTGATTTTCCTGCCCATTTTGCGTAAGCCTGAGCATCCTGATGCGTCACATGAACTACAGGATGATTCATCTTGTCCTTGATATTGCTGCCCGGTCCTTGCGGCTGACGCCAGTTAGCGCCTTCAATAAACTGCCACCACTGGCTGATATCATAATTATTCTGAATAGAATCCGGACTAATAAATACTGCCGATCCGGGAATCATTAATTCGGCCGGATAGTCAGGTGGAAACCATTCCTTTTTCGGCTCTCGCTCAGCCATCGTTACATAACCCGTCGCTTCTACAAACTCCGTAAACTGGGCGTTAGTAACTTCATGGTGATCTATCCAGAAACCGTCGAGTTTTACGCTGTGCTCGGCCCTTTCTTCTCTATAGGGCAAATACCTTCCCGAACTTTCGTCTTTGTGTCCGTGATCATTACCCATAATATAGGTTCCCGGCTTTACCCAGACCATGCCTGCAGTAGAGGCTTCACCATCCGGAATGCCACTATAAGAAGCACACAGTGACGCACTGCCAGCAACAGGCGTAGCAAAACAGATACTCAGCAAAACAAATTTAATACAAAACTTAACCAAGCACATGACACTGAGACACAACTAATTATGTGTTTCTACACACTCATTAAAGAACTTATATTCGGGAGTCAAATGAGTACCAGCTATCGGCCAATAGCGGACGTTCAGCCATGATAAAAAAGCTCCAACAATGGATGGGCTTGTAA
>JAASSE010000142.1 GCA_021768055.1 Gammaproteobacteria bacterium
AGTTGACAAGTTGTTCTATACGACCGGTCGACTGACTTCAGAGATCGTGATGAAAACCGCACTCATGGGAATACCGGTCTTGCTTTAGCGTTCAGGAGTTACTCACATGGGTCTTGAGCTGGCACAGGAACTCGGCGTTACAATGATTGACCGAGCCAAAGTCAAACATTTCCTCGTCTACAATGGTGCGGAAAATATTATTTATGACGCCCGGCCCGAAGCACGCCCGATGAGCACGAAACTCAAGTAACTATTCGATTGATATTGTCCCTTCTACTTTATTTTCAAGGCCCAACGCCGGCATCTCCAGCGTAACAGAAACCTCAAGCTGCTCCCCGCCGGATAACTTGCCTGCATCGGATGCGGCCTGCAATGCTTTTTCTATTTCACGCTGCGATGTAATGCCCACCCTCTTGAGAAATTTTCTGATTTCCATGTTTATTGCATCTTCATTCATAATTGATCTCCTGGTAACCAGTTACCTGTGGCATTATTACACACCGGTTGACTGACATTAGTACTTTACAGGCATGACTACACCAGCATATTCACAAATCACTGCAGTCATTCTTGCTGGTGGCAAGGCACGCCGTTTGGACGGTGAAGACAACGGCCTGATAAAACTGCTGGACAGAACCCTGATCGACTATATTATCAGTGCGCTGAAACCGCAAGTTGGAAAAATTATTATTAATGCCAATCGAAATATCGAACACTATCAAAGCTACGGTTTTCCGGTTATTGCAGACATGATGGGTGATTATTTCGGACCGCTGGCAGGTATGGCTACAGGTATGAAAAATGCAGATACACCTTATATATTAGCTGTACCATGTGACTCACCTTTTATCCCGTCAACACTGGTATCAACGATGTTCAATACGCTGACAGAGAACCAGGCGGAAATCTGCGTAGCGCATGATGGAAACCGAATGCAGCCGGTATTTGCATTGATCAGCTGCAAGCTGCTCCCCAGTTTACTCACCTACATCGACGAAGGTGGCCGCAAGATAGACAACTGGTATGTTACACACAAGCTGGCATTGGCTGATCTCTCGGATTCACCAGACACTTTTATGAACCTGAACACTCCGGCGGACAAAATAGCGCTGGAAACAAGGATGGCTGAACTTTAAATAGCGGCCATCATCTTATAATTCAGACGTTGACCGCTGTAGATTACGAAACAGAGGAGCGTTATGATAAATCGATATGAGTAAACACCTCATCGATCCATTTGGCCGCACTGTTGAGTATATCCGGCTGTCTGTAACCGACCGCTGTGATTTACGCTGCTTCTATTGCCTGCCGGTCAAGTATCGCGATTTCAGCGAACCTGAAGAATGGCTGACATTCGATGAGATCGTACGTGTTATCCGTGCCTTTGCCTCGCTCGGTGTGCAACGTATTCGTGTCACCGGCGGCGAACCCCTGGTGCGCAAGAATCTGCCAGCACTTGTATCGCAACTCAACGACATTCCCGGTATTGAAGATTTATCTCTTAGTACTAACGCTGTCAGCCTGGGAAAGCAGGCGACAGAATTAAAATCAGCCGGCATCGGCCGCATCAATGTAAGCCTCGATTCACTGCGCGCAGATCGCTTCAAACGCATTACCAAAGGCAACCTTGACAAGGTAATGAATGGATTAATGACTGCAAAACAGCTCGGATTTGACCCGATCAAGATCAACATGGTTTTAATGAAAGGAGTCAATGATGACGAAGTTGAAGACATGATCGAGTTTTGCATTGAAAACAACTTCACACTGAGGTTTATTGAAACCATGCCAATGGGAGACACCGGGCGCACAGCGGCATCGCATTATGTCAACCTGCAGGATGTGAAGAACCATATTGCAGAACGTTATGAATTAATACCCGGTGTAATGCCGGGCGGTGGTCCCGCCCGTTATGTGCAGATAGCAGGCACAGATTTGAATATCGGCTTTATTACACCCATCTCGCAACACTTCTGTGAAACCTGTAATCGTGTCCGACTGGCAGCAGACGGTACCATGTACCTCTGCCTTGGACAGGAACACAAATTTGAATTCCGCCCCTTGTTGCGTGCCGGTATCAGTGACAGTGAATTAGCTGACGCCGCCCGCGAAGCTATAAAGCTGAAACCGGAACGTCACGAATTTAAGGAAAAACCGCAGCAGATCGTGCGCTTTATGTCAAAAACAGGTGGGTAGGATAGTAGCCTGTATCTAGCTGCCCGCTGTCATCATCACAACCTGTACGATACCAACCACGAACAGTACGAACAGGATCGCAAAAATGATACCGCCGATAATGAAGTGGGAAAACTTGCCATGTTCAAAATCGCGCTGGCGGTTGGCTTCTGACTGCACGCCGAACCAGCCGGCAAACAGGCTGCCGATAAAGCTCAAGGGTGAAATACCGGCTTTCTTTGAATTGCTTTCGTCAGTCATGCTGTCATCGGCCTCGATCTGGAATGGGTCCGAATATTAGCAATAGCTTATGTAGAACGCAATGAATCTTGTTCTCGAGTGGTGTTAGAGCTCGAGCTGCTTGAGGTATTCCTTGAAGTCTTCGGCCAACTCATTATGCTGAAGGGCAAACTCAACGGTTGCCTGCAGGTATCCGATCTTACTGCCACAATCGTAGCGTTTGCCTTCAAAACTGTAGGCATATATCGGTTCTTCGTTGCGCAATTCGGCAAGCGCATCGGTGAGCTGGATTTCTCCACCTGCCCCCCGCTCCGTTTGCTTCAGCTTGTCGAATATCGCCGGTGTCAGTATGTAACGGCCGACAATCGCCTGGTCTGAGGGCGCCTGTTCAGGAGATGGTTTTTCCACGATTTCCTCGACTTGCGCCAGCCTTTCTTCAATTTGCGGTCCGGCAACCATGCCGTACATATGCGTCTCTTCCATCGACACGGTCTGGGTGCCAATCACGGAGGCGTGGTGCTTTTCATACACTTCAATCATCTGCCTGATGCAGCCTTTCTCCGCGTTGTAAATCAGGTCATCAGGGAGGATCACCGCAAACGGTTCGTTGCCGACTGCGGCTTGGGCCAGCATTACCGCATGACCGAGGCCGAGCGCCTCGGGCTGGCGTATGAATACACAGTCGACACCTTCAGGTACCACATCCTGCACGATTTTCAACATGTCTTCCTTGCCGCGCATGGCCAGCTCGGTTTCCAGCTCGTAAGCCTTGTCAAAGTGGTCGATGATGGAGTTCTTGGTGCGCCCGACGATGAATACCAGCTTGCTGATACCGGCCTCTTCGGCCTCTTCAGAACCATACTGAATCAGGGGCTTGTCGACGATGGAGAGCATTTCCTTGGCCACGGATTTTGTTGCCGGCAGGAAGCGCGTGCCCAGTCCGGCCACGGGAAACACGGCGGTTTTAACAGATGACATTTTCAAACCTTGATATTTGTCAGTTTGCGGTGAATTTTAGACTATTCACCAACCTCGTGCGCCTGCAGCTGTGGTATATTTCGCGCATTCAGGGATATCAGGGGACTAAACAGATTTATCATGACCTATGTTGTAGTTGAGAACTGTATCAAGTGTAAATACACGGACTGTGTCGATGTTTGTCCGGTCGACTGTTTCCACGAAGGCCCCAATTTCCTCGTCATCGACCCGGAAGAATGCATCGATTGCACCCTATGCGAGCCGGAGTGCCCGGCCGAGGCGATTTTCGCCGAAGATGACGTGCCCGAGGGCCAGGAACAGTTCACTGCGCTCAATGCCGAACTGGCACAGGAGTGGCCCGTGATCAACGTCAGCAAGCCACCGCCGCCCGATGCCGATGAATGGGACGGCGTCGAAGGCAAGCTCGACATGCTCGAAAGATAAATCATCGTTGACACTGCCCGCGGATATTCAGGTTGCAGAGTACGAGGATATTGTCGACGTGGCTGCCAGGCACTTGCTCGAGCAGCATGCCGACAGCTTGCCGAACCTGTCGACCGTCTGTGTTCTGACTACTGGTCAGAATCTCTCCTCGCATTTCAGGGCCTGCCTGTTAAACCATCTTCCAGCAGACCGTAAAGCGGTTATTCCACCCTACTGCGGTACCCTGCGTCACTGGATTGATCACAACATCGCCTTGCCCAACCCGGGCATTACCGTGATCTCAGAACAGTCGCGGCTATTACTTTTCGTTGAAGCGCTCGCACAGCATCCACAGTTGTTCAGGGAAGAAAACACATGGCAGGTGAGTACTTCGCTGCTGCGCTTGTTTGATGAAATCGTCATGCATGATGCATCCCTGCTCGAGCAATTAGAGCAGGCATGGCTGAACACAATTCAGCAGGCCTATGACTGTGATCAGACAAATCCACACATGCAACACGAGGCCAGGCTGGTATTAACACTGTGGCAGGCATGGCAGCAACAGCTATCGGCAAACAGCATGCTGGATGCAAGTCTTGCCTATGCCGAACGTCTGCGCCAGGTAGACAGTTGGATAAACTCTTCATTGCACTTCTACGTGTTGTCAGCCAGTCAAATGGCGCCGTGCGAACAGGCATTGATATCAGCACTGATGAACAACAAACAATGCACGCTGATCGACTATTCCACCGACCAGTCAAATAAACCGCTATCCAGGTTTATCGATGCTGTATACGACACG
>JAASSE010000143.1 GCA_021768055.1 Gammaproteobacteria bacterium
AGTACGATCAGCTCATAGCCGAGTTCTTCATAATCGTTGATCTGAGCAGGGCCGGCAGGTGTTACGTCAACGTAATCCGGAAAATCCTCTTCGCTGATACCAAACCAGCTAGCATGGGTGCCACATACGTGCACGTCGATTTTCTCATTACTTGTGATCTGCTCAATGAAGTCGTGAACTTCCGGTGCGTTTTTACGGTTATCTGAAGTCAGCAGAAACTCTTCCCTGCCATGTGACACAATCGCAATCGGTAGCTCCGGAAATCGCTTACGAAGGCGGTCAATATCCTCGCGCAATTGCGGGGTCAGTTCACTGAGGGCGTCCACGTCACCACTGATTATCTCGAACACCACGCCAACCGGCTTCTCTTTTGCAGACAAAACATCATCAACAGTATTGGCGAATACGCTACCTGCGAGAGCAATGAGAAATGCCAAAATAAGCAATTTGAGCTGTGGTGCCATGTGATCCCTTTCAATTCCGGGCTATTTCCCCTATCTTAACGGTAAAGCAAACAGAAACAGAAACAATATGCTGAGAACAATCGCACGCCGGACATGGTTATTATGGAGCTGGCTGGAGCTCACCGTATTCACTCTCGTGCTTTACACTATGTCATGGTTGCCCAAACCAATGACCGGTGACTATTACCATCATCTTTCCCGAATCTGGTGCCGTTTTCTGGTGCGTGCACTTGGTGTTGACCTGCGCCTTCACACCAAGAACCATCATCCCCTGCCTGACCAGTACATACTGATTTCAAACCATCCTTCTGCACTGGAAGATTTTGCAATTCCTGCGCTGTTCGATGTTTATCCGCTCGGCAAGCTTGGTGTCAAGCACTGGTATTTTATCGGCCGTATAAGCTACCGTGCACAGTCAATCTTCGTGAAGCGTGATGATCCGGATTCGCGTCGCGCAGCACTTGAAACACTGGTTGAGTATGCGAAAAACGGGCGCAATCTTGCGATTTTCCCGGAAGGCGGTTGCAAGGGACGGCGAATCTATGAAAAGTTCCAGACAGGTGCATTTGATGTGTCGCTGCAAACCGGCGTGCCGATCTTGCCGGTATTTCTGCATTATGAAGACCAGGATAGATTTGAATGGCACGCCCCGCATACACTCGTTGACAAGTTCTGGCATTACATGACGGCCAGGAATAACCGCGCAAATTATTATGTGTATGATGCCATCAGCCCGGAAGCTTTCTCAGACAAGCGTGAGTTTGCCGACCATGTACACGCGATGTACCTGGAATGGCAGAAAAGATATCTGGATTGAGCAGGTACGAGTAACGAGGGACGAGGAAAAAAGTAGCCCGGATCACGCTTTGCTTCATCCGGGCTGCATTTTACATTACTTGGGAGTGGCGCCTGTTTCAGTTTCTCCGAATATCTCCTTGAAGAAAGCCTGGGTTTGCAACCAGGAGTCCTTGTCTGCCAGGGCATTGTATTCCAGTGGCAGGCCGAACTTCTTGCCTTTGGCGGTGGCTTCCTTGCTGGTAAAGCTGTGTTTTGCACCAGGATAATTCACCAGCTTGTAATCAGCGCCTGCTGCTTTCATTTCTTCTTCGAAGGCCTTGATATGTTCAGGTTTAACAAAAGGATCGGCTTCGCCATTAAACACGCGAATACGGGTAACGATATCGCCCTTCTTTGCGGGATTCTTCGTTGCGAGGCTGCCGTGAAAACTGACAACACCGTTGATATCTGTTCCCATGCGCGCCATGTTTAACAGGATACCGCCGCCGAAGCAGTAACCGATTGCAGCTATTTTGTCGCCATCAACATTAAGCTGTTGCTTCAGGGTTTTCAGGGCTGCGTCATAACGCTGTTTGGCCAGTTCCGGGTTACCACCAACGGCGTTTGCAAATTTACCCGCATCATCAGGATGCGCGGCCGTTTTACCGCCGCCGTACATGTCTACTGCCAGGGCTACATAACCCAGCTGGGCCAGCATTTTTGCGCGCTTGCGGGCATAATCGTTATGGCCCCACCATTCATGTATCACCAGTACACCTGGACGTTTAGCCATGGTGGTATTATCAAAAGCCAGCATGCCTTTCATCTCCGTGTCGCCGGCTTTGTAGGTGATGTTCTTGGTTACGACGCCAGCAGATACCTGGAATGCCAGCAGCAATGAAATCAGTGTAAAGGAAATTCGCATAATCATGATTCAAACTCCATTATTATAATTATTTGAATAACAAGTCCGACCTATTCTGTCAGCCCAGGTCCATGGGCCGTCGCCGATATTATAAAAAAAATTCTTGTTAATCAACGCGGTTAGAGAAAGTATCGCGCAGGAAGTTCCTCGGCCCTTGAAACCGCATTTCGCCCGTGTCGCTAATGAATATAGCGTTTGAGATTGGGTCTGAATTTGCTGGCCAGGTCGCTGTCAGCACCGACAATATTGAACACCTTGAGCATGGATTTTTGTGCATAGTTGTCCTTGAATGCCGCGTCTAGCTCCATGATTTCGACCAGCTGCTGGAGGGCTTTTTCATACTGCTCTGTAATTACGTAGTGGATGGAGAGCTGCTTCTTGGCCTCGATATCATCCGGGGAGGATATGACCTGCTCCGCCAGTCCGGAAATATTCTGCGACGTATCCGCTTCTTCGTAGTAGCTGAGCAAATCGCGAAACTGGGAAATTTCCCGGTCATTGCGCAGATGATCAGGCAATGAATCAATCAGCTTCATTGCCTCTTCATAGCGTTGTTCATGCTTCAATAATTTGCACATGGTCAATGGTAATCGCGGGTTTATCGGGTCTTGCGCGATAGCATCGGCGATCATTTGATAGGCTTTGGTTACGTTACCCTCCGTGTATTGATGAATCGCGTCAACCAGGACCTGGTCAGAGTCTCGCGCAACATATATATCCAGTACGGACAGCAGCTCGGCTTCCGACTGGTAGCCGTGCAGGGTTTCAACCACCTGGCCGTCGCGGAACAGCTTCAGGGTCGGCACGCTGGTAATGCCGTAATCCCGGGTAAGCGCAACCTCGGTCTCGGTATCAACGTTGACTAGCAGTGCGAGGCCGTCGTAATGATGAATAATCTTGTCGAGGATCGGATACTGGCGTAGGGAGGGCCCGGCTTTTTTTGACCAGAAGTTGACAAGTACCGGACCCTTTTTCGAGTTATCCAGTACAAGCTGTTGAAAATTATCAGTATTTGCAGCCAGAATATAGGGGGAATCAACGCTGTCAATCATAAATCATCGCATTTTTCTGCCGGCAGATAATAACATTTTAACGTGAATAAAAGCCGGCTTGGAATTTGCCCGATATACGGTAATACGCTGATCAGTGATTATTTTTCCATCCGCCGCCATACGAGAGAAGAAAAGTATATGTGTCCTGGCCGGTTCTGTACCTTCACATCCAGGCTGCTTGCTTTAATATGGCCGAAGGAAGGCGCAGAATCAGTACAAATGAAGAACAAACAAACACAACGCATGCTTGATGTCATCAAGGAGGAAGTCAAACTCACGCACAAATACATCGGCAAGAATGCGCTTGATAAAAAAGTTATGAACGCAATGGCAAAGGTGCCACGCAACGAGTTTGTTCCAGAGTCCTATCGTGAATATGCATTTGATAATGGACCATTGCCAATCGGTCATGGCCAGACAATATCGCAGCCTTACATCGTCGCATTAATGACTGACCTGCTTCAGACAGAAAAAGACCATGTGGTGCTGGAGGTCGGTACGGGGTCGGGATACCAGACGGCAATTCTCTCACTATTGTGCAAGCATGTTTACACGATTGAATATGTGCCCGCACTTGCCGACAGCGCCAAAGCCCGCTTCGAAAGGCTCGGTTACAAAAATATCAGCGCCATTACCGGTAATGGCTACGATGGCTGGCCGGAACATGCGCCGTATGACGGCATTATCGTTACTGCTGCTGCCAGCCACATCCCGAAACCTTTGACGGACCAATTGAAACCGGGCGGACATATGGTGATCCCGGTTGGTCCCGCTCACTTTTACCAGGAGCTTGAACTGGTTGTGAAAAAAGATGATGGTGAACTGGATATTAAGAAAATCCTCGGCGTTGCCTTTGTGCCGCTGAAAGGCGAGCATGCAGAAACGGAGGATGAAACCGAACAAGCGGAAAGCGGGAGAGAAGAAACGAACGATGAGAACGAAGAAACGTAGCTCCCGGCCGGGTCACACCCGGGTACTACTGTATTCCTCGTAGCAAGTGACCAGCTTGGGGATTTGTGAAAGCGTTGGCGCGCCATCCATCAGCATCACCAGTGGAACAACCTCGAACACCTCTTCAATGGAAACACCGACATCCAGTGCAGCGGTCAAATGCAGCTCGATCTGTTTTTCATGCTGCATGACTATTGCAATCGCCAGCGCCACCATCTCTCGTAATTGCCGTTTCTCGGTTATCCTGGAATAGCTGAAATCCTTCCAGTTATCGACCCAGTCTTCCCATAAGCCGCTGTCACTATGTGGCGACGAGCGCATAAAAAATATTATTTTTTTGACCAGACTGAGTTGTTCCGCGGTTGCATCCAGTCTGGCAGCCTCCTTGCTGTGGATGGAAACACACCGTTGGCAGTTTTTAAATAAAGCC
>JAASSE010000144.1 GCA_021768055.1 Gammaproteobacteria bacterium
CCATGCGCGACTGGGTCACCAATGTCGACAACACTTTCTATATCATCGGCACCGTGGCTGGTCCGCACCCCTACCCGCAGATGGTGCGTGATTTCCAGTCGGTGATCGGCCGCGAGGCGAAACAGCAGATACTGGAGATGACCGGCAAGCTGCCGGATGCGCTGGTCGCCTGTGTTGGCGGCGGTTCCAACGCGATCGGCCTGTTTCATCCTTTCCTCGAGGATGAATCGATCGCGATCTACGGTGTCGAAGCGGCCGGTGACGGCATCGAGACCGGTCATCACGCCGCACCGCTGTGCGCCGGAGAACCTGGCGTATTGCACGGCAACCGCACCTATTTGATGGAAGACAAAGCCGGCCAGATCATTGAAACCCATTCGGTGTCAGCCGGGCTGGATTACCCGGGTGTCGGCCCGGAACACGCCTGGCTGAAGGACATCGGCCGTGCTGAATACACCGCTGTAACTGACCAGGAGGCGCTGGAAGCATTCCATCTGCTGACCCGCGTCGAAGGCATTATTCCGGCACTGGAATCCAGCCATGCGGTGTCATACGGCGTCAAGCTGGCCGCGACCATGCGCCCGGACCAAAGTATCATCCTCAACCTGTCAGGGCGTGGTGACAAGGACATCAATACCATCGCCAATATCGAAGGAATTGAGCTATGAGCCGCCTGCAGGCCAGTTTCGAGCGCTTGCACGCGGAAGGTCGCACCGCGCTGATCCCGTACGTGATGACAGGTGACCCACACCCGGATGTCACCGTGCCGCTGATGCATGCGATGGTAAAGGCCGGGGCCAATGCGATCGAGCTGGGCGCGCCGTTCTCCGATCCGATGGCGGACGGCCCGGTGATACAGGCGGCAGCGGAGCGGGCGCTGGAATTCGGCATCACACTGGACCATGTATTTGCCGCGGTGCGCGAATTTCGCAAGCTCGATGATGTCACACCCGTTATTATGATGGGATACCTGAATCTGATCGAAGTCGCCGGCTATGAGCAGTTTGCCGAGCAGGCGCATGCGGCTGGCATCGACGGTGTGATCACGGTCGATATGCCACCGGAAGAAGCGCAAGACTATATCGCCGCGCTCGAGGGCCGACAGCTGGATCCGGTGTTTCTGATCGCGCCGACCAGCACCGAAGAACGCATTCGCAAAATCGGCGCTGTCGCCAGCGGTTTTGTTTACTACGTGTCGCTAAAGGGCGTCACCGGTGCATCCAGCCTGGATGTCGACAGCGTGGTACAGAAAGTCGGCCAGATCCGCGAGCAGATCGACCTGCCGATCGGGGTCGGATTCGGCATCAGCAGCGCCGAAGCGGCGGCCAGCGTTTCCGCCTGTGCGGATGCGGTTGTCGTAGGGAGTGCTATAGTTAAACGTATGGCGGCTCATCAGCAGCACAATGCCGAACAGATCGAACACGTCATCAGGGACGTAACCGAGCTGTTGAGCGGCATGCGGCAGTCGATGGACAGCCAGTCACAAGATACAATAACAAGAACAGCGTGACACTCGGGGGCAGCAGATATGAGCTGGTTTGAAAAATTGATGCCATCGCGCATTCGCACCGAAGGCGGTACCAAGCGGGCCGTGCCCGAAGGGCTGTGGTCCAAATGCTCCTCATGCAATGCGGTTCTGTATCGCGCCGAGCTGGAACGTAACCAGGAAGTCTGTCCCAAGTGCAACCACCACATGCGCATCTACGGCCGGCGCCGTCTCGATATTTTCCTGGATGAATCACCACGGGAAGAGATCGCATCCAATTACATGCCGGTCGATACGCTCAAGTTCAAGGACAGCAAAAAATACAAGGACCGCCTGCTGCAGGCGCAGAAAAATACCGATGAAAAAGACGCCTTGATAGTCATCAAGGGCAAGGTCAAAGGGGTAGACGTTGTCGCGGCATCATTCGATTTCCGCTTCATGGGCGGTTCCATGGGTTCGGTCGTCGGTGAAAAGTTCGTACAGGCGGCGAATGTATCACTGGCGGAAAACATCCCGCTGGTGTGTTTCTCGGCATCGGGCGGTGCGCGCATGCAGGAGGCCCTGTTTTCATTAATGCAGATGGCCAAGACCAGTGCGGTACTGGCACGCATGGCAAAACAGAAAGTACCGTTCATTTCCGTGTTAACCGATCCCACCATGGGTGGCGTATCCGCAAGCTTTGCCATGCTGGGTGACGTCAATATTGCAGAACCAAAGGCATTGATCGGTTTTGCCGGGCCGCGCGTGATTGAACAGACGGTGCGCGAAAAACTCCCGGAAGGATTCCAGCGCAGCGAGTTTCTGCTGGAGCATGGTGCGATAGATATGATTGTTGACCGGCGTGATTTACGTGAAAGAATCTCAAGTTTGTTGCTAATGTTGATGAACAAACCTGCAATCCAGACAAGTTAACTGTTGCGCTTTAATACCCTTGATGAGTGGTTAAGCTGGCAACAATCACTCAACCCCAGAGAAATCGACCTCGGACTGGAACGCATATCACGTGTGCTTGCAGATGTTGGTTACGCTACGTCTTTTGATTGCCCGCTAATCACCGTCGCTGGGACCAATGGCAAGGGTTCGGTGGTGGCTTTTATCGAGGCCATTGCCATGGCCGCTGGCTACACCACCGCTACCTATACGTCACCGCACCTGCTGCATTACAACGAGCGCATACGCATTAATGGTGAAGCCGTTGATGATGAGCGTCTTTGTGAATCATTCGACCGTATTGACAGTGCCAGGGGCGAAGTACCCCTGACCTATTTCGAATTTGGAACACTGGCGGCGATCGACATATTTAACCAGGCGAAACCGGACCTGGTGATTATGGAAGTTGGTCTCGGCGGTCGGCTTGATGCGGTGAACTGCATGGATGCGGACGTGGGCGTGATCACCGGCATCGCGATCGATCACGTCGACTGGCTGGGTGATAACCGTGAAGCGATCGGATTTGAAAAAGCCGGCATCATGCGTGCGGACAAACCGACGGTTTGTGGAGATGCCGACCCACCGCATTCGTTACTGGAACATGCCAGTGGACTCAACAGTGAACTCAAAGTATTTTGCCGGGATTTTTTCGTCAAGCACGGTAATGATAGCTGGGATTTGCTCGGTGATGATATGGATATTCGTGCGCTGCCTGCACCGGCATTAACGGGGGAGTTCCAGTACGGCAATGCGGCAACAGCGATTACCGCACTGCTGTGCCTGCAGGACAGGGTGTTCAAGCGTGATGCGATCGTGCAGGGGCTGGCAAGCGCCTGCCTGCCCGGGCGCTATCAGCAGGTGCAGTCGCAGCCACAGGTGCTGCTCGACGTTGCGCATAACGTGCAGGCAGTGGCGTCGCTGGCCGCACAGTTACAGGCACATCCGGTAGCGGGTAAAACCCATGCCGTGATCGCGATGCTTGCAGACAAGCCGGTCGAACAGGTTATCGATATTGTCTCCGAGGTTGTTGACGACTGGTACAGTGCGGGTCTTGAATCCGTTCCTCGTGGATTGTCAGCAGCCGCGATGGCGGCATTGGTTGAACGGCAGCTACCGAATGTTAAACTCAGCGCAGCCTCGACCGTGTCTGGTGCGTGTGAACAGGCGTTGGCACAGGCCGCAGAGGACGACCGCGTTGTTGTATTCGGTTCCTTCCACACGGTTGCCGAGGCGATGGCATATTTTGATAACAGTTAGACTCAGGGTGTAACAGGTCTTTTGGAAAAATCATTACAACAGCGCTTGATCGGAGCCATTCTGCTGGTCGCCCTGGGCGTTATTTTCATTCCGGTTCTGCTCGATGGCTCCGGTTTCAAGTCACGCCACAGCCGCAGCATTGAAATGCCGCCGGAACCCGAGTATCCGCCATTGAGTGAAATCAAGCTGAAGCCGGTCGAACCCGCAGAAGTCACCAAAAAACCGGTTAAGGACAAACTGGTGATTGTCGCCAGTCAAACCGCAAAGACAAAACCAGAGAAGAAGACGGAGCTGAACAAATCACTCAAGGCGTTCGCGCTGCAGGTATCGACGGTCAAGGTCAAGGACAATGCCTACAAGCTGCGGGACAAGCTGCGCAAGGCCGGGTATACGGCCTATGTGGAAACATATCACAAGGGCGGACAACCGGTATACCGGGTACGTATCGGTCCCGAACTCGACCGGGCGCGACTGGAAAAGATGAAGCAGCGTATCAAGCAGGAGCAGGGGCTGGACGGCTTCATTGTCAATCATCCTTAGTGCCTGGAACCTAGTACCTGGCCGCAGGCTAGCGTATAATTCCGCTTTCTCCAGCAGCCACAAAGATATCTCCATGACGGTCGTCGATGTTGTTATCCTGTTCATAATCCTGCTCTCTTTATTGTTTGGTGTGTTGCGCGGCTTTGTTAAAGAAGCCACCTCGCTCGCCAAGTGGATTATCGCGACCTGGATCGCGGCCGCATTTGCTCCCAAGCTGGCTCCGATGCTGCCGGCCGCAATGGAATCCGAACCGGTACGCCAGGCGGTGGCTTTCATTACCCTGTTCCTGCTGGTCTTTCTCATTGGCAGCCTGATTACTCACCTTGTTACGACCATGGTGAAAAAGACCGGGCTGACCGGCCTCGACCGGGTGCTGGG
>JAASSE010000145.1 GCA_021768055.1 Gammaproteobacteria bacterium
AACCGGTCTCCGGCTGATCGGGCACGACACCAAATGTTACCAGGCTGCCTTGTTCTGCCTGTTCTTTGCCGATCTGCAATGCATTCTGGAAGGCGGCCACATCAGCGATGACATGATCAGCCGGTAATACCAGCAGCACGGGATCCTGATCGTCCTTTTCTGCATTGAATGCTGCCAGTGCAATTGCCGGTGCGGTATTGCGTCCAACCGGTTCAAGAATGATTTCATTACTGTTAATGCCGGTGCCTCTTACCTGCTCGGCAACCATGAAGCGATAATCGTCATTGCAAATCACCACCGCGTGGTCCACATCGGGCGAATCCGTCAGGCGATTGATCGTATCCTGTAGCATGGTGGTGTCATTGATCAGCGGCAGCAACTGCTTGGGGTGCATCTTGCGCGATAACGGCCACAGACGCGTTCCAGAACCACCGGAGAGTATTACGGGTACGATCATTATGTATTCTGACCTGAGTTTAAGACGTGTGTTTACTGCTCAAAGACTGGCAATCAATAAATTAATAAAAGCAGATATTGCCCATGCATTCAAGTAATTAGTGAACTGCGTCATTCAAGCACTGCAAATTCTCATGTTCATTGCTGGAATAGGTTTTGCAACCCCTGATTCAATTCGATATCCGCTTTCCATTCGAGCAAGGCGGCAGCCTTGTCCACGTTGGCATATGAGTCCTTGATATCGCCCTGGCGCATCTGCTGATAATCTGCAGCAACATCGACACCCTTTAGATCACACATGGTTTTCAGCAATTGATTCAGTGTCGTTTTATTTCCTGTTGCGATATTAAAAACTTCTCCAGTCGCTGCGCTATTGGCAATTGCCTTCATATTGGCTTCAACAACATCACTGACGAAGATGTAATCCCTGGTTTGCTCGCCATCACCATAAACAGTTGGCGTCAGCCCCTGGTCCAGCCTGTCTGCAAAAATCGAGATGACACCGGAATAAGGTGAGGACGGATCCTGTCGTGGCCCAAAGACATTGAAGTATCGTAAACAAACCGTCTCCAGACCATACAGTTGATGGTATATCCGACACGCGTGCTCGGATGCGAGCTTGTCAACGGCGTACGGAGACAGGGTGACGGGTAACATTGTTTCGACTTTCGGCAGCGTTGGCTCATCGCCGTATACCGCTGCGCTTGAAGCAAAAACAACTTTCTGCACTCCGCTGTTTCTTGCGGCTTCAAGTACATGCAGTGTACCCTGATAGTTAACGGCATTGCTGCCTATCGGATCATCAATTGTTTTTGGCACCGAGGCGATAGCCGCCTGGTGGAACACATGCTCAACACCTACCATGTTGTTCAACAAGGCATCGTAATCCCTGATGTCACCTTCGATAACCACCAGCCTGTCATGATCAGGCAGGTTTTCGTTCTTGCCCGTGGAGAAGTCATCAAACACAGTTACCTCATGACCGTCATCGAGCAAGCGGTCAACGATATGAGATCCGATAAACCCGGCTCCACCAGTGACGAGTGCTTTCATAAATTCTCTTTTTTGTCCTGTTCGTATTTGCGGACGTGCAAATTTTTAATCGCAAAAGCGAACAAAACATACACGGTCGGGATTACTCGTCTCTTCCTTGAGACTCGCCCTTCGGGCTCCCCAGCCACTAAATATAATTAGTGGCTGGCTCATTAAAAAATCGCTCCCGGCGATTTTTTTGAACCAAGACTTCTCATCAAAGCCTCGCCTTCAACAATATTCTTATGATTGGGCTCATGCCCATTCATAAGAATATGGCGGAGAGGGAGGGATTTGAACCCTCGGTACGCGCAAGCGTACACCTGATTTCGAGTCAGGCCCGTTCGGCCACTCCGGCACCTCTCCCAAAATCCGGGTATTGTACAGGATTGCGCCTGGAGAGATGGCGCGCCTGGAGAGATTACAGCCCACATCCATGTGGGCTGCCCTTTGGGCTCACCAGCCACTAATTATTAATTAGTGGCTGGTTCATGCAAATTTGCTCCCGGCAAATTTGTCGAACTTCCCGACCAAGGTCGGGAGTTCTCATCGCGACACAATAAATAAAAAACCCGCATAAGCGGGCTTTTGTTATTTATGGCGCGCCTGGAGAGATTCGAACTCCCGACCGCTCGGTTCGTAGCCGAGTACTCTATCCAGCTGAGCTACAGGCGCATGTCTGATTGTTAGGGCGCGTGATTATCTTTGTTTCACCAGCCCTCGTCAATTTTGTTAATCCTCTATTAAGAGAGCTCGGGATTGCTCGTATCATCCATGATACTCGCCCTGCGGGTTCTCTTCGGTCACAAAAAATCGCTCCCGGCGATTTTTTCGAACCAAGGGTTCGCACCAAATCCTCGCGATCCCCAATATTCTTAAGAATGGCATTTAGCCATTCTTAAGAATATGGCGGAGAGCGAGGGATTCGAACCCTCGATGGAGCTATAAACCCCATACTCCCTTAGCAGGGGAGCGCCTTCAGCCACTCGGCCAGCTCTCCGATATCCAGATTTTTTCGCATCCGAATTTCATGCGATTGTTCACATGGCGCTCCGGTCGCGCGTTATTCCGGGCTTCCTGCCCTCACCCTTCGGGCTCGCTTCGCTCGTGCAAAATTGCTCCCGGCGATTTTGTACTCGTCTCATCCCTGAGACTCGCCTTGAGGGCTCGCTCCGCTCATGCAAATTTGCTCCCGGCAAATTTGTCAGCCACTCGGCCAGCTCTCCGGACAACAGTTTCTAGTTGTTTTTCCTAGTACCTAGATCCTAGTCCCTAGTACCTTTCGAAGTCACAGGATTATACCCTAGTAACCCGTGACTAGTACCTGGAATAACCGTAATTATTGGTGTGTTTTTTCTTATTCTGCTGAAGCGGAATCGTGCTGTTCAGCTTTTATGCGCTCGTAGATTTCCTCACGATGCACGGCAACATCTTTCGGCGCATTGATGCCAATGCGTACCTGGTTGCCTTTTACGCCCAGCACCGTAACTGTCACTTCATCACCTATCATCAGCGTCTCACCAACGCGTCGTGTCAGTATCAACATGTTCCTTCTCCATGTTTGATTGTGTCATGTAAAGTATGAGTTCCGAACAGCGCGAACGTTCTTTCCTCACACCCTTTCCCCTTTTGATAAAGCTGGCGCCGGGGAGCACGCCAACCTGAATTTATTATTACAGAATTATGACAATTAAGCGATAACGCCGTCGACATCCAGCTCGAAGGCCTCGTGCAGGCTTCTGACAGCCAGTTCCAGGTACTTTTCATCAACCACGACGGAAATCTTGATTTCCGAGGTGGAAATCATGCGGATATTGATGCCTTCGCGTGCCAGCGTCTGGAACATGGTGTTGGCAATGCCCGCGTGCGAGCGCATGCCGACACCCACCAGCGACACCTTGACGATCTTGTCATCACCCAGAACCTGTTTGGCGCCCAGCTCCTTTGAGGTTTTTTCCAGTAATTCCAGTGCCTTGGCAAAGTCATTGCGGTGTACGGTGAAGGTGAAATCCGTGGTTACATCGACACCCACGTTTTGCACGATCATGTCGATTTCGATATTGGCTTCGGTAATCGGGCCCAGGATCAGCGAGGCCACGCCGGGCTTGTCGGGTACGCCGGTGATGGTTAACTGTGCCTCGTCTCTGTTGAATGCGATTCCGGATATGGTTGCCTGTTCCACGTTTTCATCCTCCAGTGCTATCAGGGTGCCCTCGCCTTCTTCAAATGACGACAACACTCTCAAAGGAACATTGTATTTGCCGGCAAATTCGACCGAGCGAATTTGCAGTACTTTGGAGCCGAGACTGGCCATCTCGAGCATTTCCTCGAAGGTAATCTTGTCAAGCTTGCGCGCCTTGGGCTCGACCCGCGGATCGGTGGTGTATACCCCGTCCACGTCGGTATAAATCTGGCATTCATCGGCATCCAGCGCAGCCGCCATCGCGACCGCGGTGGTGTCGGAACCGCCGCGGCCCAGCGTGGTGATATTGCCATGCTCGTCAACGCCCTGGAATCCGGCGACGACAACCACCTTGCCCTGTTCCAGATCCTTGTGCACCGCCGCATCGCATTGGATATCACGGATACGGGCCTTGCCGTGGGCGCTGTCGGTAATCATGCCGATCTGGGCACCGGTATAGGACCTGGCGTCACAGCCACGGTCGTGCAGCGCCATCGTCAGCAAGGCAATCGTGACCTGCTCGCCGGTTGACACCAGTACATCCATTTCACGCGGATGCGGCTGGTCGCTCATTTCTTCGGCGAGCGCGATCAGGCGATTGGTCTCACCGCTCATTGCCGATACCGCGACGACGATCTGGTCACCCTTTTTGACCTGCGCGCAAATCTTGTCCGCAACCTTGCCGATTTTCTCGATGCTGCCGACAGAAGTACCGCCGTATTTGTGGACGATCAGCGCCATGAAATGCTCTTGTTAATCATAAGGATAGGAAGTATATAAGTGTGGGCTAATTATATCTAGCTGACTGCTGGCAATTGGTCGCTGAACGCCTAAGCCAATTGCTGTTTCAGCCATTGCTTCGCCGCGTTCAGCGCAGCCGGGATGTTTTCAGGCTGGTTGCCGCCGGCCTGTG
>JAASSE010000146.1 GCA_021768055.1 Gammaproteobacteria bacterium
ACCTTGGTGGCGGCACCTTTGATATATCCATATTGCGCTTGCACAAGGGCGTATTCGAAGTACTTGCCACCGGCGGTGACAGTGCGCTGGGTGGTGATGATTTTGATCATGCCATTGCCGAGTGGATCATGCAGCAGGCTGAATACGCTGACAGTCCCGAACCCGAACTGGTGCGGGTGCTGATGCAGGCGGCCAAAACAGCAAAAGAAGCATTAACCGACAACAGTGAAGCCGAAATCCATATCGACACGGCTGATCTGAAATGGCAGGGAACACTGACACGTGAACACATGAATGCATTGATCGAGCCGCTGGTACGCAAGACATTGATGTCATGCCGCCGTGCGTTGCGCGATGCAGATGTCGACAATACGGCAATCATGGATGTGGTCATGGTCGGCGGATCAACGCGCGTGCCCTATGTGCGGGAACGTGTAGGCGAATTCTTTGAGCGTGAACCGCTTGTCAGTATTGATCCGGAGAAGGTGGTCGCTATCGGCGCAGCATTGCAGGCAGACGTACTGGTCGGAAACAATACCGAAAGCGATATGCTGTTGCTGGACGTTATTCCGTTGTCTCTGGGTATCGAGATGATGGGCGGATTAACCGAGAAAATAATTTATCGCAATACACCGATACCGGTGACACGGGCGCAGGAATTCACAACCTACAAGGACGGGCAGACAGCGATGTCTGTTCATGTAGTGCAGGGCGAACGTGAACTGGTGTCTGATTGCCGTTCACTGGCGCATTTTGAGTTACGCGGGTTTCCACCGCAGGTGGCAGGCGCTGCCCGGATTCGAGTGACATTCCAGGTCGATGCAGATGGCTTGCTGAGTGTTCATGCGAAAGAGGAGACCAGTGGCACCGAGGCCAGTGTTGACGTTAAACCGTCCTACGGACTGACCGATAATGAAATTGAACAAATGCTGCGTTCTTCCATGGAGCATGCTGAAGAAGACATGATCGCACGCAGCGTGCGTGAACTGCAGGTTGAAGCAGAGCGTGTGATCGAGGCGCTGGATTCAGCGATCAAGGCTGACGGCGATTTGCTGACTGACGAGGAGCGGGTCAGTGTTACGGCATCACGTGAAAAGCTGGTTGCAGCAAAGTCAGGCAATGATACTGATTTGATCAAGCAAGCTATCGCCGATCTGGAAGCAGCTTGTGAAGATTTTGTTGCACGCAGGATGAATACAAGCATCCGCAAGGCGATGAAAGGGCATTCGGTTGATGAATATGTTTCCGAGAAAGATTGATGGCTAGAGGTAGTAGATAAATGCCACAAATAGTTTTTTTACCACATGAAGAATTGTGCCCGGAGGGGATGGTGATTGAAGCCGAGCCCGGCACTTCGATATGTGATGCGGCGTTGCAGAACGGCATCGAAATAGAGCATGCCTGTGAAAAGTCATGCGCCTGTACCACCTGCCACGTGTATGTCCGTGAAGGTGAAGATTCGCTGAACGAGAATACCGATGACGAAGACGACTTGCTTGACAAGGCCTGGGGGCTGGAGCCGGATTCGCGTTTGAGTTGCCAGGCGATTGTGGGTGATGAAGACCTGATCATCGAAATACCAAAGTACACCATAAACATGGTATCTGAGAATCACTAGGAGAGTGCTATGGGCCTGAAATGGGTGGATTCCCTGGACATTGCGATCGCGCTGGACGAGAAGTACCCGGATGTCGATCCCATGCACGTCAACTTCGTTGACCTGCGTAACTGGGTGCTGGAGCTGGATGATTTTGATGATGACCCGGAGCATTCTGGCGAGCGCATACTCGAAGCGATCCAGATGGCCTGGATGGATGAAAAAGACTAGCCCGCGCCTTTCTTAACACCGAAAACCCGCGTAAAATCGCGGGCTTATTGAATTTAACCGCTTTTTAACTGGAGTCATAAATGTCTGTCGAACGCACTTTATCTATCATCAAACCTGACGCAGTCGCGAAAAACGTGATAGGTGAAATTTATACACACTTTGAGAAGGCCGGGCTGAGAATTGTCGCTGCACGCATGATGCATCTGAGCAGGGAGCAGGCGGAAGGATTTTACGCCATCCATAAAGAACGACCTTTCTTCAATGACCTGGTCGAGTTTATGACTTCAGGGCCGGTCATCGTGCAGGTGCTGGAAGGTGAAGATGCGATTAACAAGCACCGTGAAGTGATGGGAGCAACCAATCCGCAGGAGGCTGCCGCAGGGACTATTCGTGCTACATTTGCTACCAGTATTGATGAGAACGCCTGTCACGGTTCAGACGGGCCGGATACAGCCAAAACCGAGATAGATTTCTTCTTTTCAGCCGATGAGATCTGCGAACGTACAAGATAAAACCACTTCCGGCCTGAACCTGCTGGACCTGGACCGGCAGGGCCTGGAGGACTATTTTTCCGGGTTGGAAGAAAAGTCCTTCCGTGCGGGCCAGGTACTGAAATGGATACACCAGAAAGGTGTGTCCGACTTCCAGCAGATGACCAACCTGTCGAAGGTGCTGCGCGATCGCCTGCAGCGCGATACTGAAATTACGGCACCCGAGGTTGTTTACGACGCCATTTCCGAAGACGGCACCCGCAAGTGGCTACTGCAGTTGCACGATGGCAACCGTATCGAAACGGTATACATTCCTGAAGATGACCGCGGTACCCTGTGCGTGTCTTCACAGGTAGGCTGCGCCCTGGATTGCAGTTTCTGCTCGACCGGTCGTCAGGGCTTCAACAGAAATTTGACCACCGCTGAGATTATTTCCCAGGTATGGCACGCCACGCGGCTGCTCGACGAAGAAAAGAAACCGGGACGCAAGGTGACCAATGTCGTGTTGATGGGCATGGGCGAGCCATTACTGAACTTTGATCATGTTGTTCGCGCTGTCCGTATAATGATGGATGATTATGCCTACGGCCTCAGCAAACGGCGTGTCACCATCAGCACCGCGGGCGTGGTCCCGGCAATGGACAGGCTGGCCGAGTTGCTGGATACGCGGCTGGCAGTTTCGTTGCACGCAGCCAATGATGAGCTGCGCAACAGCCTGGTGCCGCTAAATAAAAAGTATCCGTTGAAAGAGCTGATGGCGGCCTGTCGCCGTTTCGTTGTCAGGCAAAACAGCCGGTTCCGTATCACCTTTGAATATGTTTTACTCGACGGCGTCAATGATTCAGACCAACATGCCCGTGAACTGCTAAAGTTGGTTGAAGGAATTCCAACGCTGGTGAACCTGATACCGTTCAACCCGTTTGAGGGCTCCGGTTACCGCACCTCGCCAAGAAGCAGGGTGGACAGGTTTAACAGTATCCTGGCTGACGCCGGCGTTACCACTGTAGTGCGGCGCACACGTGGTGATGATATCGATGCAGCCTGCGGCCAGCTAGTTGGACAAATAGAAGACAAAAGTCGCCGGCACCGCCGGTTTGAAGAACCAAGAATTGGAATGCAATTATGAACATAATCTTCCGGTCTATTCTAATTATTACAATTTCCGGATTAGCTGCATGCGCCACAACCCAGGAAGCCGGTGAACTGTCAGCAACCGACAGTAAGGAAGCTTCCACGCTGAATGTGCAACTGGCGTTGGGTTATATAGAGAGGGACCAGCTCGGTGTCGCGCAGGAAAAACTCGAAAAGGCGATCAAGCAGAATCCGTCCAATATCGATGCCTTTACCACCATGGCCTATCTCAAAACCATCATTGGTGAGCACGAAGAGGCGGAAAACTACTATCTGGAGGCACTGGATATCAAGTCCAATGATCCCAACATACACAACAACTACGGCGGCCTGTTATGTCAGATGGGACGTTATGAAGAAGGACTGGAAGAAATCAAGCTGGCTTACGAAAATCCGTTTTACGAGTCCCAGTACCTTGCCTATGCAAATGCGGGTACGTGTTATATAAAAATGAAAGATTATGTGAAAGCTGAAAAAATGCTGCGCAAGGCATTGCGCGATCAACCAAACTACGCCAGCGGTCTGTTATCCATGGCAGAGATTGGTGTTGAGACTGAAAAGCATCTGATGGCAAGAGCCTATATACAGCGTTACCATGCACGGGAAGCTGCTACGGCTGAAAGTCTGTGGCTGCAGATCCGGGCAGAAAAGGCACTGGGTGCGGAGGAACATTACCTTAAATACGCACGTCAGTTATTGAAGGAATATCCTGATTCAGATGAAGCTGGAATGTTAGAGGAATTGGCACGCAATGACCGAGTCCGAAGATAAACATCTTGAAATTCATGAACCCGTTGCTTTCGGCCATCAGCTGATGCTCGCCCGCGAAAAGGCGGGCATGGATATCGAAGAAGCGGCAAGGGCTATGAATCTCAGGGTCGAAGTTGTCCAGGCCCTTGAGGATTCCAATCTCGATGCTCTGCCGCCCGTTACATTCGTTCATGGTTATGTGCGTACTTATGCAAAATTGCTGGGTTTGTCGGAAGAAAAACTTCTCCAGGAATTTGATGAAGAAGTGCCGCATGAAAAGGAAACCGAGCTCCAGCCCCGTTCCTCATTAGCGGATGAAGCGGACAGCCAG
>JAASSE010000147.1 GCA_021768055.1 Gammaproteobacteria bacterium
CATCGGTCACATCGACACCGTGCAGTAATACCCGCAACAGGTCACCGTCAGGGCGGTATTCGATGGCAAGATTTGACGCGATTTCGACCAGTCGGTCTTCCTCGCTGACGTCTGCATTGATCGCTTCCAGCGCGACCAGGCGGTACAAGGAACCGCTGTCGAGGATATGCCAGCCCAGTTTTTCCGCCAGGCACAGGCATACCGTACCCTTGCCGGCCCCGCCGGGTCCGTCGAGCGTAATAACAGGTACCTCAGGCTGCATTATTCTGACCGTATCGACAGGCCGGCGGCCGCTGCCAGGCCGACGAAATCCGGGAAGGATGTGTTCACGTTTTCGCAGTCGTCGATCGTGATCGTACCCTGCGCGCACAGCGCGGCCATCGCAAAAGCCATCGCGATACGGTGATCATCATGGCTGTTGACCCGGCCACTGCCGATGCTGCCGCCGTGTATCACCATGCCATCCGGCGTCGCCCGTGCATCAACACCGAGCGCCTGCAGGCCGACCGCCATCACCTGGATGCGGTCACTCTCCTTCACACGCAGCTCTTCTGCGCCCGTGACCACAGTCTCGCCTTCGGCACAGGCCGCGGCGACAAAAATGACCGGGAATTCGTCGATGGCCAGCGGCACCAGCTGTTCAGGTATGCGCGTACCCTGCAGGCGGGCGCTACGCACGCGGATATCCGCGACTGGCTCGCCGCCCACTTCGGATTCATTAAATAATTCAATATCGGCACCCATCAGCTTCAATATATCGATCACGCCCGTACGCGTCGGATTAATACCCACGTGCTCGAGCACGATATCGGAGCCTGGTGCGATGCTTGCGCCGACCATGAAAAACGCCGCGGATGAAATATCGGCAGGCACATCGATATCACAGGCAGTCAGACTCGCAGGGCCTTCAATGCAGGCGGTCGCGCCATCACGTTGTACGCTGCAGCCGAACGCAGTGAGCATGCGCTCGGTATGGTCACGGGTTGGCGCAGGTTCCGTGGTGCAGGTTTTACCGGAGGCATACATGCCGGCCAGCAGTACGCAGGACTTTACCTGTGCACTCGCCATCGGTAGCAGGTAATCGATACCCTGCAGCGCAGCGCCGCCTTGAATACGCAACGGTGGTCGCCCGCCTTCGGTGGTGTCAATACGTGCACCCATCTGCGCCAGTGGCCTGGTAACACGCTCCATCGGTCGCTTCGACAGCGAGGCGTCACCGCACAGCTCCACGTCAAACGACTGGCCGGACAACAGGCCAGCAAGTAGACGCATCGAAGTGCCGGAATTCCCCAGGTCGAGCGGCATATCCGGTTGTTTCAGGCCGTTCATGCCGACGCCGTGGATCACGACCTGCCCTTTGTCAGGGCCCTCGATGTCAACACCCATGGACCTGAACGCGCGCAGGGTGTTGAGACTGTCCTCGCCTTCAAGAAAACCGCTAATGGTACTGGTGCCTTCGGCGATGGAGCCGAACATGATGGAGCGGTGGGAAATTGACTTGTCGCCGGGTACGCGGATGTTGCCGCTCAGCCTGCCGCCGTTGTTAACGATGAATTTCATTTTATTTTATTTTATTTTATTAATCACAAAACGCATCGCGCACTTTCTTGGCACGCTCGAATATTTCCCTGAGCTTTTCACCATCATTGGCTTCGAGTGCCCGATACATTTTTTCCATTTCATCACGGTAACGCTTCATCATCGCCATGACTTCATCCCGGTTGTTTAAACATATGTCACGCCACATCACCGGGTCACTTGAAGCAATGCGAGTGAAATCACGAAAACCGCCCGCGGCAAAACGGAAAACTTCGTCAACATCTTCAAGATTGTTCAAACAATCCACCAGGCCGAATGCAAGCAGGTGTGGCAGATGGCTGGTGCCCGCCAGTACCATGTCATGGTGTGCCGCATCCATGGTTTCCACCTCTGCACCTGTCGCCTGCCACATTTCGCGTACCGCATCGACTGCCTGCGTGCTGGTATTATCAGTTGGCGTCAGTATCACGCGGCGCTGTTGGTAGAGTTCGGCGAATGCCGCGGTCACACCACTGTTCTCGGTACCGGCAATGGGATGCCCGGCAACAAACTGATCAAAGCCGATACCGAACATGGCCTCGGCATCCTGTATCACACTCTGCTTGGCACTGCCTGCATCAGTGACAATGGCATCGTCGCGTTTGCCGTTATTGACTTGCTCGAACACTGCACGCATTGCACCCAGTGGAACCGATACAACAATGATGTCCGCATTAGCAACTGCCCTGGATATATCCGTATCGTAGTCGTCGATGACACCAAGTTCGACTGCCTTTTGTAAAGTCGTCTCGGTTCTACCGGCACCGATAATGGTTTTGCAAAAACCTGTATTTTTCAGTGCGAGCGCAAGCGAACCGCCGATCAGGCCGGTACCGATAATACAGACAATATCTACTTTATGTTCAGCCACGCAATATTCCGGTCAGTGCTTCGATAAATTTCATGTTTTGCTCAGCGGTGCCAATGGTAATGCGCAGGTATTGAGGCATCTGGTAATTGGCAACAGGCCTTACAATAACACCTTGCTGCAACAGTGCATCATAAATCGGCTGTGCATCAGTGTTTAAATTTACGCTGATGAAATTGCCCATTGTCGGCAAATAATTGAGTCCGAGCTCATCGAACGCCTGTGCCAGGTAGCGTTTACCTTCATTGTTCATAGCGACGCTTTTATCGACATGCGCAGTATCATCAAGCGACGCCAGCGCTGCCGCCTGTGCCAGCATGTTGGTATTGAAGGGTTGCCTGACCCTGTTCAGCAATTCGGCAATCTCCGGGCTGGAAAGTGAATAGCCGATTCTCAATCCGGCCAGCGCATGAATCTTGGAAAAAGTGCGGGTAATGACCAGGTTCGGAAACACCGCGAGCCATTCGGCGCTGTTGATCCTGAGCGCATCGTCCATGTATTCGTCATAGGCAAGGTCCAGCACCACGATGACATCACCGGGTATTTGCTCAATCAGCTTTCGCAACACGTCAGGTTCCAGCCAGGTTCCCGTTGGATTGTTCGGATTGGCGATGAACAGCATGCGGGTTGCATCATCGATAGAGGACAACAGCGCATCCGGATCATGGCCCAGGGGCATGCTTGCATGGTCTTCCGGGATTGGCGGTGCGACGTTGGCTTTAGCACCGACAGCCTGCACCACGATTGGATAGACCGCAAATGAATGTCTGGAATAAACCGCTGAAGACTGTGCTGTTAAAAAAGCACGTGCCGCAAGTTCCAGGATATCGTTGGAACCGTTACCCGGGGTTACACAGTTTTCGTTGACGCCGTGTATTTCGGCAATACGCCTGCACAGTCTGAAGCCGCTGCCATCGGGATAGAAATGAATTGAATCGAGTTGTGATGCGATCGCATCCAGCGCAGCCTGACACGGCCCCAGCGGATTTTCATTCGATGCCAGCTTGATGGAACCGGCTATACCGAGCTCTCGCTCGAGTTCCTCAACCGGTTTCCCCGGCAGGTAGGGCTGCAACTGTTGCACGCCAGGGGCGGCAAGAGACTTGAACGAAACCGGCATGGCCGTTAAAGAACGGCCTGCGGGTATGAGCCCAGTACCGTTACCATGGCGGATGCCTGTTCTATTTCAGCTATGGCCCCGGCAACATTGGTGTCCTCGCAATGCCCGTCGATATCGATGAAGAACACGTATTCCCAGACTCCGCGCCGTGAAGGTCTGGATTCAATATTGCTCATACTGATATTTCGCTTCGCCAGGGGCTCCAGCAAACTGAACAATGAACCCGGCTTGTTGTGTGCAAACACCAGCAGGCTGGTACGGTCGGTACCGCTGGGTGGCGATTTGTATTTGCCGATAACAACAAAGCGCGTTGTATTGTCCGGTTCATCTTCAATATCCGCATACAAAACCGGCAACTGGTACAGCTCGGCAGCCATAACACTGGCGATTGCCGCCGAGTTTTCATGCTCGGATGCCATGATAACGGCTTCACTATTGCTACGTACGGCGATGCGCTCTACATTAGGCAGGTTCGTATCCAGCCACAGGCGGCACTGTGCCAGTGTCTGCTGATGTGCATACACACGCTCGATGTTACCGGTGTCGGTTTCCTTGCTGATCAGGTTGTGCCGGATGCGCAGTGTTACCTCACCACTGATGGTGAGGTTTGATTTCATGAACAGATCAAGGGTGTGATTGACAACGCCTTCACTGGAATTCTCAATCGGCACGACGCCAAAGTTTGCACCGCCTGCTTCCACCAGCCTGAACACTTCTTCAATGCTGGAGACGGGTTCGGATTCAATGCGGCTGCCGAAGTGCTTCACAGCGGCAGAATGGGTATAGGTGCCTTCTGGGCCCAGGAATGCAACCTTTAACGGTTTTTCAAGTGCGAGGCATACCGCCATGATCTCGCGGAATATGCCGGTAATGGCTTCATCCGAAAGCGGGCCTTGGTTTCGTTCCTGTACTGCACGCAGTACCTGGGCTTCGCGTTCAGGACGGTAAA
>JAASSE010000015.1 GCA_021768055.1 Gammaproteobacteria bacterium
CAGAGTGTAGCGATACCAGACGAACAGCTTGATGCTGAAGAGGTAGCCTGATGCGACGGTTCAGTTCAAGAAAGCCGGTCTCTGAAATCAACGTTGTGCCTTACATCGATGTGATGCTGGTGTTGTTAATTATCTTCATGATTACCGCACCTATCATCCAGCAGGGTGTTGAAATTGATTTACCGCAGGCAAGTGCCAATCCACTGCCGCCTGAACAGCGAGAACCACTGGTGTTGACCGTGAACAGGGACGGCGCCTACTTTCTGAACATAGGCGATGATATCGACAAGCCCATAGACGAGAGTGTGCTGGTTAATCGAGTCGCTGCTGTTATCAAGTTGCATGCGGATACACCAGTACTGGTGCGTGGTGACGAGGCAGTTGATTATGGCCGTGTAACTGACGCCATGGTGTTGTTGCAGTCCGCAGGTGTTGAAAAAGTGGGATTGATGACAGACCAACCTGATCAGTAGTTATTTATTATGGGTTCGTCCAGTCTGGTAGAAATTTTCAAGCGGCATCCAAAAGCAGTAGCCGCTTCAATCGTCCTGCATGTGGTATTGCTGGTCTTGCTCAGTATCAGCCTGACCAGCAGCAAGGTGCCTGAACAACCGGCAGCTACAAAGAAAACGGTGAAGGCTGTAGTTGTTGATACTGCGCAGGTTGAAAAAGAAATAGAGAAGCTGAAACAGGTCGAGAAAAAGAAGCAGCGGAAATCCCTTGAGGAGCAAAAGAGGATAAAGCGTGAAACAGAACAGGCCAGGAAGAAACTTGAACAGGAAAAGAAACGGCTGGCCGCACTGAAAAAGCAGGAACAGGAAAGAAAGAAACAGGCTGAAATAAAACGCAAGAAAGAAGCCGAGAAGAAACGAAAAGCAGAACTCGAGCGCAAGAAAAAGCTGGAAGCTGAAAGAAAACGCAAACAGGAAGAGCAACGCAAAGCCGAGCTGGAAAAGCAACGCAAGCTTGAAGCAGAACGCAAGCGCAAGGAGGAAGAGCAAAGAAAAGCTGAGCTGGAAAAACAGCGCAAGCTTGAAGCAGAACGCAAGCGCAAGGAGGAAGAGGCGCGGCAGAAAAAGCTGGCTGAAGAAGCAGAAAAAAGAAGACTGGCCGAAGAAGCTGAATTAAAGCGTAGGCTGGCGGAGGAAGAACGGCGGGTTGCTGAGCACAACCGTATGCTGGACTCACTGCGATTGCAGTATGTTAAGCTCATCGAGCAAAAAGTTGAGAGCAAATGGCTCAGACCTTCTGCACAACAATCAGGTCAGACCTGCGAAGTCTACGTTCGACAAACCGCGTTGGGTGATGTCGTCAGCGTGCACCTCAAGGAATGTTCATCAGACGTGGCGTTTCAGCACTCGATAGAGCGGGCGGTATGGGCTGCATCACCGTTGCCACCACCGCCAAATCCAGAAGTCTTTGATAATGAAATACATTTTACATTCAGGCCCAGGACCTGAATGAGCTGAAGGAGATAAGGTTTACCATGAAGCACTGGTTTCTGATGTTGCTGATTGGCTGTTTCAGCCTGCCAGCCCATGCAGTTCTCAAGATTGATATCACGGAAGGTGTAGAAGGCGCTGCACCGATCGCGATCATACCGTTCAAGTGGAGCGGCACCGCCATGCTGGCGGATTCTGATATTACACAGATCGTTAATTCCGATCTGGCACGCAGTGGCAAGTTTTCGCCGGTTGCGGAAAAGGATTTACTGGCAAGGCCGCAACGCCCGCAGGACATCCATTTCAAGACCTGGCGCGTGTCCGGTGTCGACCATCTTGTTATCGGCAGTGTTGACAAGACATCTGCTGACCGTTTCAAGGTCGATTTCAGGTTGTTTAATGTTTACCGCGGAGAGCAGGTGCTGGGCTACAGCTTTACCGCAACCCGGGCAAGCTTGCGCACCACGGCTCATCAGATCAGTGACCTGATCTTTGAAAAACTCACAGGTTTGCCGGGTGCATTCGACGCACGCATCGCTTATGTGACCTCGCAGCAGTTTTCCGGCAAGCCACCGGAGTACAAACTGCAGGTAGCGGATACCGACGGCTATAATCCGCAAACCTTGCTGACTTCAAATGAGCCGATCATGTCACCGGTATGGTCGCCGGATGGTTCCAAAGTTGCTTATGTGTCGTTTGAAACCGGACTGTCAGCCATCTACACCCATGATATTCACACGGGTGAGCGGGTAAAAATGGCAGCATTTAAAGGCATCAACAGTGCGCCGGCCTGGTCGCCCGATGGCAAGGCACTGGCAATGACCTTATCCAAGGAGGGTAATGCGGACATCTATATCATGTCGATCAAGAGCAAGTCATTAAGGCGCATGACAAAACACTGGGCCATCGATACCGAGCCCGCGTGGATGCCGGACAGCAAGTCACTTATCTTCACTTCGAGCCGTAGCGGCAAACCACAGCTGTACCGGTTATCACTCGATTCCGGCGCCCGTCCCAAACGCATCACCTTCGAAGGCAGGTACAACGCCAATGCCAGCGTAGCCTATGATGGCAAGAAGGTTGCTTTTGTCCATGGCAAAGACGGCTTGTACAGCATCGCTGTACTATACCTGGATACAGGTTTGATGCAGGTATTGACCGAAGGGCCGCTAGACGAGTCGCCTGATTTTGCACCCAATGGCAGTATGATCATTTTCGCTTCCCAGGACAGGGGCAGGGCCGTTCTCGCAGCCGTGTCGACAGACGGTCGAAACAAACAGCGACTGGCATTGTCTGATGGTGAAGTCAGGGAGCCATCCTGGGCAGCTGAACGTAATTGATCAAAAATATAAATATTCATTGAATCAACGCATATACGCACAGAGGAATAACATAATAATGAAAACCAGAATACAACAATTGGGATTATTGGCTGTTTTTGTTGGCACATTGATTATCGGTTGTGCCCCTGCAACAAAACCAGATGATGCAGTCGTGGCTGAACCAGGTGCCCAGGTAGGCACAGTCGGTGGCGAGGGCGTAGCCGGGGCAAGTGCGCTGCAGGGTATGACCGTCTCGTATGACAGGAATGCCATCAATGACCCCAAGAACGTGCTTTCGATCAAGACCATATATTTTGAATTTGATAGTAGTGATATATCCGAAGACGATACCGAGGTATTAAAACACCATGGCAAATACCTGTCGCTGCATAACGATGTAAAAATCCGGCTGGAAGGTCATACTGACGAACGTGGTACACGCGAATACAATGTCGCGCTGGCTGACAGGCGTGCCCAGGCAGTCAAACGCCTGCTGTTATTTCAGGGTGCCAGTTCTGCACAGATAACTATAATCAGTTATGGTGAAGAGAAACCTGCGGCGCTCGGTCATGATGAAGCATCCTGGAAATTGAACCGCCGTGCAGAACTAGTTTATGAGTAATAACAATGCCTGACATTAAAATCCTTGCAGCCGTACTGACCACCAGCCTGGTGGCGAATACGGCTGTCGCACAGGACGAAGAACTGCTGTCGCGTATGAGCGTAAAACAAAGGCTCGAACGCATTGAACGAATAATTGGATCTGATGTACTGATCGAACAGTCGCGGCAGCTCGAAGCCCTGAAGGAAGAAGTTGCCATGCTGCGCGAAGCACTGGAAGAAAAAGAATACGAACTTGACCTGATATCACAGCGTCAGCGCAGCCTGTACACCGACATGGACCGGCGTATCAACAACCTGGAAGGCGGCGCTACTCGTACTGTCATTGCTGCACCGGTGCCGCCCCCCAATACTACGGCGGCGCAGCCGCCAACAGGGACGACGATGACGACCGAGACAGGTATTCAGGATCAGGATGGAGCGCAGCTGTACAGCGCAGCCTTTGAGCTATTAAAAGAAGGCCAGTATAAAAAATCGATCACAGCGTTCGAAGGCTTCCTGAAAAAATATCCGGACAGTAAATATGCAGACAATGCCCAGTACTGGCTGGGCGAAGCCAACTACGTGTCACGTGAATACAAGACTGCACTCGATGCTTTCCAGACGCTGATCGCAAAATACCCCGACAGCACGAAAATACCGGGCGCACGCCTGAAGATAGGTTATACCTACTACGAGCTCAAAAACTGGTCAGCATCAAAAGATGCCCTGCAGCAGGTGTCGAAGCTGTATCCCGACACCAGTGTTGCTGCAAAGGCTACCGACCGCCTCAACAGAATCAAACGCGAAGGCCACTGAGAAACATTCATTCGGGAAACTTCTTCGTTAAAAATAAGCTGGAAATACTCATGTACTAGCGTGTACACTGCGTTTTCCAGCTTTATTTTTGCCTCGTATTTTCCACGACTGAATGCTTCTCACGCATAATTGGTCTTTTTATGTCCAGCGATAAACGTCTCAAAATCACCGAGATATTCTTCTCACTGCAGGGCGAAGCATTGACGGTAGGTATTCCTACAATCTTTGTGCGCCTTACCGGCTGCCCGTTGCGTTGCCAGTACTGTGACACGGAGTATGCGTTCACAGGCGGTGAATGGATGTCATTTGACGATATCCTGGATAAGGTAAAGAGCTACAAAACCGAGTATGTAACCGTGACCGGCGGTGAACCGCTTGCACAGAAAGCCTGTTTCGATTTCTTGAAGCAGCTGTGTGACCAGGGTTACAAGGTATCACTGGAGACCAGCGGTGCCATAGACATCGCTGCGGTCGACTCGCGCGTAGTCAAGGTGATGGACATCAAGACACCGGGTTCGGGCGAGAGCGATAAAAACAGGATGGGCAATATCGAGCACCTGGATGCAAAGGATCAGGTGAAATTCGTCATTTGTGATAAACACGATTACGCATGGTCGCGCCAGCTGGTTGCGGACATGAAACTGAACGAGCGATGTGAAATTCTGTTTTCTCCCAGTTACGAAGAGCTGCCGGCAAAAGACCTGGCCGACTGGATCCTGCGTGATGCCTTGCCGGTAAGATTACAAATGCAGATACACAAGCTGTTATGGGGCAATCAGCCGGGCAGGTAACAGACAGTGCATAATAGAAACAAGGCTATTGTATTGCTCTCCGGCGGGCTGGATTCAGCGACAGCCCTGGCAATCGCAAGCAAGGATTTTGAGTGCCATGCGATCAGTTTTAATTACAGCCAGCGGCATGTCTCTGAACTGAATGCCGCGAAACAGATCGCACAATCCTTTAATGCCAGTCACCAGTTGATCCAGCTCGATAATGCCGTCATGTCTGGTTCCGCCCTGACCGATCCCCGCATTGATGTGCCTGAAGCCGGCGCTGAACAGGGCATACCTGTCACCTATGTGCCGGCGCGCAATACCATATTTCTGTCACATGCGCTGGCCGTGGCCGAAGTACAGGGTGCGGCCGATATATTCATCGGCGTTAATGCGGTTGATTATTCCGGCTACCCGGACTGCCGACCTGAATACATAAATGCCTTCGAAAATATGGCTAACCTGGCTACCAAGGCGGGTGTCGAGGGACAACGCTTGACTATACATGCGCCACTGATCAACATGAGCAAAGCCGAGATTATTACTACGGGTTCAGCCCTGGGCGTGGATTATGCGCTGACGGTGTCATGCTATCAGGCGGATGAAAACGGCCGCGCCTGTGGCGTTTGCGATTCCTGCCGCTTGCGGCGTGAGGGCTTTGCAGCAGCGGGTCTTGAAGACCCCACGTGTTATCAATCGCTTTGATTCCGGGCCCGATTAGCGGTATCATGCGCGGCTTTGGGTCGTTAGCTCAGCTGGTAGAGCAGTTGGCTTTTAACCAATTGGTCATAGGTTCGAATCCTATACGACCCACCATTTTTAAAGGTACTAGGAACTAGGTACTGGGCGCTAGGTTTTTTATACCAGGCCCTTAGTAGATGATCCCCGGTTCTGTAGTTACTCAGACTATCCCGCAAAAAAAACCCCGGCAAGCCGGGGTTTTTTGTTTTACTCAGCAAAGCCAATTACATACGTGTGCTTGGACCATTAATTTCCAGACCATTACTCATGTAGGTGTGGAAATATTCCAGTGCCTTGTATGTGTCACTCTGAGCCTTGAACGGCTTGGCACGTACCTGCTTGTTACAGCCGGTGTAACGGCGTTGCAAGGTACCCATACCATCACCTTTTTTCGACTTGCCAGCCCACTTGTTGCGGTAGACCGGGAAACCGGTTGTTTGCCCCAGTGCCGGGCCGAGGATGTTAGTCCGAAGCTTGCTGCCAGGGTAGGCGATGTGACAGTCAGCACAAGCCACGTTCAGCTGACCACGTTTGGCATAGAAGAATTTCTTGCCAGCGTTGTAATGGGCCAGTGCGCGCGGATCATCAGGCACCTTGATGTTTATCTTGTTGCCACGTGACAGCTTGGCCAGATAAGCACCAACATACGTGATATTGCCTTTCTTGTATTTAAAAGGCTTTTCACCGTTGTCTGTCAGGCACTTGTTGATAGCTTCTTCCATTGTAACGATTTTGCCTGTATCACTGTCAAAGTAAGGATAGTTTTGCTTGACTCCCTTCTTGTAGTTCGGGAAGCAGTCTGCAAAGCCTTTGCCATTAGCGAACTTCTTGTTGAAGAGTTCTTCACCCTTGTCTATGTAGATTTCGTATGCAGGGAATTCCTCGAAAGCTTCCCATTGTTCACGAGATCCAGGGTCAAGAGCATACACGCCATTGACGAAATCATCTTTGGGTACATCAGGAAACTTGTTGTAGAAGAGTTGCCTGAACTCCTTCAGATCCTGCTCCGGAGTTGCCTGCAGAGCAAACGGTGTTACAACCAGGCATGCCGCGGTTAGGACGTTAGCAATCTTATTCATTGTTCACCCTTTGATATTGTTATTGAGTAATCCAATGGACTACTTGATTTTGCCGTCTAGAGAGTCACTTTTACCCTGGTTATCCACCCAGCTTATCTTGATGGAGTCACCAGAGTTGGCACCACTGAACTTGAATGACAGGAACGGGTTCTTTGATATTGCTCCGCTCCATTGTGCATTAAGTACAGATTTGCCACCGTGCTCAGCTGTTACTTCCTGTATGAAATGTGCAGGAATCTTCTTGCCGGACTTCTTGTCCTTACGCAGGCCAGTTTCCATCGGATGGCTGATCAGGCACTTGACCGTTGCGACACCACCTTTGGCTTTTGCTCTTAGCTTAATTGATTTAGCCATGTTTCTATTTACCTCTATATATATGTATTAACCGCCGCAACCACCAATGGTGACCTTGACTTCTTTCTTGGTGCTGTACAGTTTGCCGTTAGCTTTAACCACAGCAATCACGTCAGACGTTTTGCCCATTTTTACACGGGTTGAAATATAGCCCTGTGTATTCGAACCAAAGGTGTAGGTCGAAGTTAATGGTTGAGCGTTCTTCGGAACCAGGATGCTCATGGATGATGTGCCATCTATGTTGCTGGTAACCGTGATTGGGACAACTGCACCGTTTTCGGCAATATCAGGAGCTTTAAGCTTGATTTTGTCGGTGGTGGTTGTGTCTGAACTGCCCATAGCACTCGACAGGGCGACGTTTACGTCCTTTGCCTCAAATGCTGCTTTAGCCCATGCGGCCACTGCTGCTTTAGGTGTAAGTAAGCCTGCGCCAATGGCGGCACCTACTGCACCTGCTGCGAGTGAGCCTTTAAGCAGTACTCTTCGATTGTGATTCATCTATCTATACCTCTAACTACAATGTGTGAACAAATTTTGCGATTTTATCGATCTGGCCCGACGACAAGATATTGTGAGGACCAAATGGCGGCATAATCGTATTTGGGTTTAACTTGGTTGGGTCCGTGATTTGTGCTTTAAGTTTCTCGAAATCCGGGAAACGCGCTTTCATAGCAACAAGTGGTGGCCCGACATTACCCGGCATATTGCCACCTTCTATCTGGTGACATGCCAGGCAGTTACCAAGTTTTTTGTTGAATGCCAGCTTTTTACCTTCTGCAATTTCAGCATCGGTAGCGGCTGCAACTTGTGTGGCTATACCGAGACAGCTGATAAGGCTGACAACGTACGCCAATGACTTTATAAAACGTGCGGTTATCCGCATGTGCTCTCTCCTCCAAGATTATTTCAACGGAACTGTTCTATAGAACAAGGGTATATAGGATACACCCAACAAAAGTTATGACAAGAGTCTCGTAATAAAAAAAAAGTGAAAAAAAAAGTGAATAAATTTTTTATTAACAGTAGCTTATATAAGAATGAAATTATATAGACTGAGTATCATTGTGATTGTTTAACAATCTCAAGCAACTGTTCTTTCTTTGTCTGTAAACGCTTTTTTGTCGTGTTGCTGATATCGTCCCGGTCCAGTGCATGTTCATATTGCTGCAAGGCCAGCTCGTTATAACCCTGTATTGCATACTGATTTCCAGTCGCTTCCAGGGCGGCCGTTATCTGTCCATTGAGGTAATACGCCTTTGCCAGCAGCTGATAAATCACCGCGTTCTGATCGTGCTGCAGCTGGTACTGCAGCAGCTCGATGCTTTGCGCAGGCTGTTTCACCGCATTGAGTGCTTTCGCGTAGGCCACCGTTACCGGCAGGTAGCCTTTATACAGATCGTGCATCAATGCCAGGAGTTCCAGTGTTTTATCCATGTCGCCGTGCGCATAGTACGCTTCGGCCAGTGCGAGTTTTATCCACGGGTGTTTGTGCTCGCCGGACAGTTTCTCCAGCTGGGTGATGGCCTGCTCCGGCTTGTTCACTTGAGTCAGCGCGATGGCCGTCAGATATCGTGCAATGATGCTGTCAATACCGCTGTTGGCTTCAATCAGTTTGTGCAGCTCGTTGTTGGAGCTGATCAGCACCGCGAGTCGCGCCTTTGCGAACAGAAAGTCCTCGGAATTTTTCGGCAACTTTACGTGTTGTTTCCGGATGCGGTTTTTGGCTTCGGTTACACGGTTAATGTCGAGCGGGTGAGTCCTTATATATTCGATCTGCAGGCCGCTGCTTTTGTCCAGCAGATGTTCAAAGAACTCGACCATG
>JAASSE010000148.1 GCA_021768055.1 Gammaproteobacteria bacterium
AAGATGAATACAGGTAATTGATAACGGTTATGGTCAAATCACAAACCCGAACCATTGACGGCAACCAGGCTGCTGCCGAGATTGCGCATCTGACCAGTGAAGTGATCGCGATCTATCCGATCACACCCGCTTCACCCATGGGCGAATGGGCCGATGAATGGTCAGCGCGCAATCAGACCAACCTGTGGGGCACGGTGCCTCGCATTATCGAAATGCAAAGTGAAGGCGGTGCTGCCGGCACCATCCACGGCTCTTTGCAAATCGGTGCGTTAACCACAACCTTTACCGCCTCCCAGGGGCTGTTGTTAATGATCCCCAACATGTTCAAGATCGCCGGTGAACTGTCACCCGCGGTGTTCCATGTTGCGGCTAGATCAGTCGCTTGCCAGGCGCTGTCAATTTTCGGTGACCACAGTGACGTGATGGCGGCACGCACCACCGGTTTTGCGTTTATGGCTTCCAACTCGCCGCAGGAAGTGACGGACCTGTCCTTGATCGCACATGCGGCCACCCTGCAAGCACGCATACCCATCGTGCATTTTTTCGACGGCTTCCGCACCTCACATGAAGTCGCGAAAATCAGCCCAATAGAAACGGATGTCATCAAGCAGTTGATCAGTGATGAGCACATCACCGCGCACCGCCAGCGCGCCATGTCACCGGAGCATCCGGTGATACGCGGAACCTCGCAAAATCCCGATGTGTTCTTCCAGGCACGGGAAACGGTCAATCCCTATTACCAGGCAATGCCCGCCATCGTGCAGAAGGTCATGGACCAGTTCAGCACACTGACAGGACGCGGTTATCACCTGTTCGACTATGAAGGTGCAGATGATGCCGAACGCATCATCATCCTGATGGGTTCTGGCGCTGAAACCGTCCAGGAAACCGTGGAGTACCTGAATTCACTGGGCGAAAAAACGGGTTTGATCAAGGTGCGCCTGTTCAGGCCGTTTGATCCCACAGCGCTGCTTGATGCAATGCCGGCAACTACCAAATCAATTGCGGTACTGGACCGTACCAAGGAACCCGGCGCAGATGGTGAACCCCTGTACAAGGACGTTGTTACCGCCCTGCTGCAAAACAAAGATGATAAAGGCAGCAAGTTCGAGCAGTTACCTGTTGTGATCGGTGGACGCTATGGTTTGTCATCCAAGGAATTCACCCCGGGCATGGTTAAGGCCGTGTTCGACGAACTTAAAAACGCCCGGCCAAAAAACCACTTTACTGTCGGTATTCACGACGATGTCACCAACAGCAGCCTTGACTGGGACGAGCAATTCCGTACCGATGCACACGACAGCACATTCCAGGCCGTATTTTACGGCCTCGGTAGTGACGGTACCGTCAGCGCCAATAAAAACAGCATCAAAATCATCGGCGAAAGTACGGACAAATATGCGCAGGGTTATTTTGTCTACGACTCGAAGAAAGCCGGCGCAGTAACGGTTTCGCATTTGCGCTTTGGCGACAAACCGATTCATTCAAGTTACCTGATTGGCGAGGGTGATGCTGATTTTGTTGCCTGCCACCAGCCGGTTTTTCTTGAACGTTATCCGATGCTTGATCTGGCTGCTGACAATGCCGTGTTTTTATTGAACACGCCACTGCCGCCAGATGAAGTTCTGCAAAGCATGCCGGAAAACATGCAACAGCAAATTATCGACAAACACATTCGTGTGTACTGCATCGACGCTTATCACATTGCCGAAATCAGCGGCATGGGTAAACGTATTAACACCATCATGCAAACCTGTTTCTTCTCGATATCCGGTGTCTTGCCCCATGATGAAGCCATCAGCGCAATAAAAAACGCCGTAGAGGAAACTTATGGGCGCAAAGGTAAACGACTGATTGAACTCAACTTCAAAGCGATTGATGAAACACTGGCGCATTTACAGCAAGTCGAGATACCACAAAAGCCGGTTACCAGCTTCAACCTGGGTAGTCCTGTGGTTGACAGTGCACCTGACTTTGTCAAACAAGTGACCGGGGAAATTATTGCCGGTCGCGGTGACCGGATTCCGGTGAGTCTGTTACCGGATGATGGCACCTACCCGCTCGGTACCGCCGCCTATGAAAAACGCAATCTTGCACTTGAGCTTCCTGAACTGGATGAAAATCTGTGTACGCAATGCGGTAAATGCCCGCTGGTGTGCCCGCATGGCGTCATACGCAGCAAGGTGTTTGATGAAAAACTGTTAGCCGATGCACCGCCGACGTTTAAATCCATGGCGGTCAAAGGCAAGGATTTCCCGGCGAACCTGCACATGACTTACCAGGTTGCACCGGAGGACTGCACCGGTTGTGGTTTATGTGTCGATATCTGTCCGATACGGGACAAGGCTAATGCAAGCCACAAGGCCCTGAACATGGTGCCCTATACACCTGCATTAAGGGAACAGGAGAAAGTGAACTGGGATTTCTTCCTGGGCCTGCCGGAATATGACCGCACCGTTGTTAAAACCAATACCATCAAGGGCTCGATGTTGCTGCAGCCCCTGTTTGAATTTTCCGGTGCCTGCGTCGGCTGTGGCGAGACACCTTATATAAAGCTCGCCAGCCAGTTGTTCGGCGACCGTATGCTGGTTGCCAATGCCACCGGCTGCTCGTCCATTTATGGCGGCAACCTGCCGACGACACCATGGGCAACAAATCCTGAGGGCCGCGGCCCTGCCTGGTCGAATTCCCTGTTTGAAGACAATGCTGAATTCGGCCTGGGCATGCGCCTGGCGATCGACAAGCAAAATGAGTATGCCCGTGATCTACTGCAACAATTAAAACCGGATATTGGTGATGAACTGGTCGAGCAAATACTGGCTGCCGATGAATCGACCGAAACGGGCATACAGGAGCAACGCGCACGCATCGACAGGCTGAAAGCTGTCCTTAAGCAAATCGACAATCCCGCTGCACGTGAGCTTGAAACCGTGGCTGAAAACCTGTGCCGCAAAAGTGTCTGGATCATCGGCGGCGACGGCTGGGCCTATGATATCGGCTACGGCGGGCTGGACCATGTGCTGGCGTCAGGGCTGGATGTGAATATCCTGGTGCTGGATACCGAAGTCTATTCCAATACCGGCGGGCAGACATCCAAGGCCACCCCGCGTGGCGCAGTGGCCAAGTTCTCTGCCGCGGGCAAGGCTTCGCGTAAGAAAGACCTGGCCTTGTCCGCAATGGATTACGAGGATGTTTATATTGCCCAGGTAGCCTATGGCGCGAAGGATATACAGACCCTGCATGCTTTTAACGAGGCTGAAGCCTACTCCGGACCGTCACTGATTATCGCCTATTCACCCTGTATCGCACACGGCATAAACCTGGAGGACAATCACCTGCACCAGCAGCTTGCCGTTAATAGCGGCCACTGGCCCCTGTTCCGCTATAACCCGATGAGAGCAGCTGAAGGAAAAAATCCGCTGCAACTGGATTCAAAACCACCGTCGATTCCGTATCGTCAATTCATCGAAACTGAAATCCGCTTTAACATGTTATGGCGAACCCATCCTAAGGAAGCAGAAAAATTCCTCGAGCAATCGCAGCAGGAAGTTAAGCATCGTTACCATTATTATCAACAGCTCGCCGGCCTGCCGATGGATGAGGATGAAGACAACGAATCGCCACGCAGGAAACTGGCCGCGGTACCCGGCAAATCACAGGAGCAGTCATCATGATTGATCTGAGTACAGAATATCTGGGGCTGAAACTGGATAATCCACTGGTCCCCTCTTCTTCACCATTGACGGGTGAAATCGATACAGCCAGAAAACTGGAAGATGCAGGCGCTGCCGCAATCGTGATGCCGTCGTTGTTTGAAGAAGCCATACAGCAGGAGCAGATAGACCTGGAACATTTTGTCAGCTGCCAGGCGCTCGGTTATTCTGAAGCGCAGTCTTACCAGCCAATACCCGAAGACTATACCAGTGAACTGGATGATTACCTTGAACGCATACAGCAATTAAAATCCAGCCTTGATATTCCTGTCATCGCCAGCTTAAACGGCATCTCCACCTCCGGCTGGATTGATCATGGCAAGGACCTGCAGCAGGCAGGCGCTGATGCACTGGAGTTAAACGTGTATTACATAGCCGCCGATCCCGATAAAACGGGGGAAGAAGTGGAAAACCGTTACCTTCAACTGCTCGGTGATTTGCGTGAGCATGTAACTATCCCGGTGACAATGAAGTTGTCGTCACAATTTTCTTCCGTGGCCAATATGGTCAACAAGCTTGAACAGGGCGGTGCACATGGTGTGGTCCTGTTTAACCGTTTTTATCAGCCGGACATCGATCTTGAAACCCTGCAGATAAAACCACATCTCGAACTGTCAAAACCCATGGATTCCCTGCTCAGAATACGCTGGATCGCATTACTCAGGGGTCGTGTCGAACTGTCAATCGCAGCCACCGGTGGCTTCCACAAGGCCGATGACATCATCAAGGCGTTACTTGCAGGCGCTGATGTGACTTATTTGTGCAGCATACTGTTGCAACAGGGCCCTGAATAC